>CAZDMM010000660.1:0-4150 GCA_964505845.1 uncultured Caldilineaceae bacterium | reverse complement strand
CCCTGGTCAACTTCCTGATCCCGCCGCCCCTCCACCATCTGGAGCCGGGTTCCACCAACCCGGCCCTGGAGCGGCAGCGCGAGCGGATTCTAACCGCCATGCTGCGAGCAACCTGTCTGCTGGGCTTTTTGGCTCTGCTGGTAGGGCTTCCTTCTTTAATAGAGGATAACCAATGGAGTTTGATTGTTATCTATCCTATCTTCTTCAGCATCCTGGCTGTGGCTGCCCTAAAGCGCAGCGCTGCCTATCAATTAAGGGCCGGCATCTTTCTGGTGATGGGGTACAGTTTGGCCCTGGCTGAGTTAGTCAATTATGGCCTGGGCGAGGACGGCCGTATTTTTCTCTTTGGCTTCTCGGTGGCGGCTATTATGCTGCTGGGCGCCCGGATTGGCATAGGCGCGTTGGGCCTCAGCACGGCCACTATCCTTAGCGTCGGCTGGCTGCTGCACACCGGGCAGTTAGCCCTTCAGTCAATGCATGCAAGCCCGGTTCCCCCTTCAATAGAGCTTATCGTCACGACTACGGTTAATTTTTTCATGGTGACCGGCTTATTAATGGCGGCGCTCTATACCCTGCTCCACGATTTTGAGATGGCCTGGTTTAGAGAACGGGCCGCAGTGACCCAGCTCCACCAGGAACGGGATTTGCTGGATCAACGCGTGACCGAGCGTACCCGCGAGCTGGCCCAGGCCCGCGACCAGGCCCTGGCCGCCAGCCAGCTCAAAACCGAACTCCTGGCCAAGGTGAGCCACGAACTCCGCACCCCGTTGGGTGCGATTTTAGGTTTTACCGAAATGCTGGAAGGCGGCGTTTACGGCTCTATTGCCCCAACTCAACAGCCCGTAACCGCCGAGATTATTGACAGTACCAAATACCTGACCAGTCTGGTCAATGAACTTTTGGATCAGTCGCAACTGGAAGCCGGCAAGCTGAAACTAAACTACTCAGCCTTCACCCCGGCTGCCCTGGTGGACGACACCCTGGCCCAAATAAGAGTTCTGGCTGAAGCTAAGGACATAACCTTAACCAGCACTATCTCCTTTGAGGTGCCTGACCTGTTGTGGGGCGACCCTGTTCGTTTGCAGCAAATTATGGTCAATTTAGTTAGCAACGCCGTCAAATTTACCCGGCAGGGCAAAATTCAGATCAAGCTCTTTTGCCCTGATGCGGCTCATTGGGCAATCCAGGTGGCTGATACGGGCGTTGGCATTCCACCGGAGGCTCAGATTTATATTTTTGAGCCTTTTCGCCAGGTGGATGGCTCTGTTACCAGAAACCAGGTGGGCGCCGGCCTGGGGCTGTCTATTGTTAAACAGTTAACTGCTTTAATGGGAGGTCAAATTATTCTGGAAAGCAAAGTAAATCTTGGCAGTACTTTTACCGTAATTTTACCCATTCACCAAAGGATATAAAACATGAGTAACCCCTTAGCTCTGGTTGTTGAAGATGATGAGAAACTGGCCACTATCTTTTCCAAAGCCTTTGAGATGGCCCAGTTTCAAGTTGAAATTGCCCGGGATGGTCAGATAGCCCTGAATCAACTGGCCGCCATCATCCCAGAGGTCGTTATTTTAGATTTACATCTGCCCTATGTATCCGGCATTGATATCTTGCATCAAATTCGCCAAGAGGCGCGCCTGGCTAGATGCCGGGTGGTGATTGTGACGGCCGATCTCTTCAGAGCCGAACCGCTCCGCACCGAGGCAGATTTAGTGCTCATCAAGCCCATCAGCTTTAACCAACTGCGTGATTTGGCGCTGCGTTTACGTTCAACTTTCCTAAACTCCGCGCCGTAAAACGCCGCCAGGGTTTAATATTTACTATAGTATGAAACGAAGGCATTCTACCCAACCCTTCGAACTCATAAAACTACCCCGCCTGCTCCCCTCACGCAGCTTACGCTGGCGTTTACTGGCTTTTTTGGGAGCCATGTTTCTGG
This sequence comes from uncultured Caldilineaceae bacterium, assembly GCA_964505845.1. Lineage (GTDB taxonomy): Bacteria > Chloroflexota > Anaerolineae > 4572-78 > J111 > DSQQ01. The sequence continues at coordinate 2,211 of CAZDMM010000660.1, read as the reverse complement.
TTACGCTGCTGGCGCTGGGCGCCGGGGTTCATCTGTTCATCTCTCAAAACGAGCAGAGCACCTGGCAGGGCCGCCAGCAAGAAGCAGCCAGGTATGCCGCGGAAACGGTAGCGGTTTTTGTGCACCGGGTGCAGGATCGACTCATTGCCATCAGCGGCCTGGGTCTGGATGAGTTTGAAACCAATTCAGACCTGGTAGACAAGGTTTTTCCTAATGATCTTGGGATTTTAGAGCTGGTGTATGTGGATGTCACCGGGCGGGTTCGAGTGAGCAAGTGGAAAGATGAGGCAGTTCTGACCAGGCTGTTTACCATTCGCCAATCAAGGTGGTTTGTTGAAAGTCAGGCCGGCCACTATTACCTGGGCAATGTTCAATTATCGGTGCAAGGCCAACCCTACATGATTGTGGCGGTGCCTGCCCCCCATAAAGGCGTGGTAGCGGTGAGATTACGCATGCAAGTGCTGTGGGATGTGGTGGCCAGTTTGAGATTTGGAGAAACAGGCCAGGCTTATGTGGTAGACCGGGATGGCGTTATCATCGCCCACAGCAATCCCGACGTAGCCTTGATGCATCTTAGCCTGGCCGGCCGGCCGGAACTGGTCGCCGCCGACCAAACACCCGGCCGCAACTGGAACGGCATATACACCAATTTTCAAGGCATCCCGGTAGTAGGGGTGACGACCCCGGTGGCCGGCACCGAGTGGCTCATTATGACTGAGCTGCCCCAGGCCGAGGCTTTTGCCGTCAGCCGAACCGCCCTGCTGCTGCTGGTAGGCGGCCTGAGCCTGTTTGCCCTGCTGGTGATGGCTATCACCGGCAGCTTTTTGCAGCGGCTCATTTTTAACCCCCTGGAAACGCTGCGCTCAGGGGTTATTCGGATTGGCCAGGGAAATCTTGACCACCAAATTGAAATTACCCGGCACGACGAGGTAGGACAGGTAGCCCTGGCTTTCAATGAAATGGCCCACCGTTTGCAAGATAACCAGGCCAGGTTGATTATTGCGCGTGACCAGGCCCTGGTGGCCAGTCACTTAAAAACAGAACTGCTGGCCAAGGTAAGCCACGAACTCCGCACCCCCCTGGGGGCCATTATTGGCTTTGCCGAAATGATGGAAGCAGGCATCTACGGCGACATCTCAACCGAGCAAAATCAGGCCCTCACAGAAATTATTGACAGCGGGCAGTATTTAACCGGCCTGGTAAACGAACTTCTGGATCAAGCCCATTTCGAGTCTGGCCGCTTAAAGTTAGATAACAGCACCTTTACCCCGGCGGCTTTGATTGAACCGATGCTGTCCAAAATGAAGGTGCTGGCTCAAACCAAAGGCCTAACCTTGAAGAGCGACATCGCTGACAATTTTCCAGCCACCCTCTCCGGCGACCTGCCCCGCTTACAGCAGATCTTGGTCAACCTGGTCAGCAATGCCATTAAATTCACCGAGCGTGGTTCGGTGAAGGTGCGGCTTTACCAGCCTCAGCCCCACCAATATGCAGTGCAGATTATTGATACCGGCATCGGCATCCCGGCTGAAGCCCAGGCTTATATCTTTGAACCTTTCCGGCAGGTAGATGGCTCCGTAACCAGAAAACAAGGCGGGACAGGTTTGGGCCTGTCTATTGTTAAACAACTGGCGGAGTTGATGGGAGGAGAAATTATTTTGGAAAGCAGAGTGGGCCGGGGCAGTACTTTTACCCTTATCTTACCCTACCGGCCAGAAACGGCTCAACCTTAAAACGACAACCGCCGATATTGGCCTCGATAATACAACAGAGGGTTGGCCGGGTTTTCCGCTTGATACAGGTCAACCACCTGCCCCAGCACAATCCAATGATCGCCGCCGGCCAGAATTTGGGCCGTTTGACAGGCCACCGCGCCGATAGCCCCTTCCAGGCGCGGCCCCCCCGTCCAGGGGATAAAGGTAAAAGGGGGCGGTTCAGGGTGAGGCCACATGTTGGCAAAAAAGCGAGACAGGTCTTCGCGGTCTTCGCTCAAAATATTAATCGAAAAGCCACCGGACTGCTCCAGGCAGCTCATCAGGTGAGCAGTTTTCTGAATACACACCAAAACCAGCAATGGCTCCAAGGAAACAGAGGCAATTGCATTGGCGGTCATGCCGAATACCTGTCCCTCACATTCTACCGCCACTACAGCTACCCCGGTAGCAAATAAACCCATCGTGTTTCTAAAAGCTCGGCTATCAAGTTTGGTCA
>CAZDMM010000659.1:0-4634 GCA_964505845.1 uncultured Caldilineaceae bacterium | reverse complement strand
GGCCGCCTGGGCCGGCAGCCAATCGGAGGCCGAACTGCTGGCCCTGCTGGCCGAATTAGAAGCCATCCTGGACCGCTCCCGGCAAACGTACCAGGAAATTCGCTCCGTCTCCGATGAGCTATCGGATTTGCTGGAAGCTTATGACGAGGTGCGGCCAGGTCTGCGGTGAAAGCTTCCCGGAAGTTGACAAGAGCTTCCGGGATGCTGAACTCCTGCCATCTACCTATGATGCGATCATTTGCCGAAGCCTTCTTTACCCGGTTTGGGGCCAAAGTCTACCCGCTGGATGACGAATTGGTGGTAGACCTGCCCCCTGACCTTGCCTCCACCTTTGGCAAGCCGCGCCTCTACCTGGTTTTTGCCGACCAGGCCCAGGGTGAGCCGCGTGAGTTATCCCCGGCAGAGGATTTGCTGGTCTACGGCAGCCGCACCTTTGAGCAAATGGTGGGCCTGCTGGCCGGCCGGGGCGAGATCATGCAGCTCACTTTGCCCGGCCAGGTTCCGTTAGGGGCAGAGGGCCAGCCCCTTTTTCCGCTCCACCTGCACAACTGCCGCCTGCTCCACAGCCGCACCCAAACTCAGCCCGAACCGTTCTATATTTTTAACTTCCGCGTCGTTTACCGCTCCGATGAAAAGCAAGAAGAGTTTATCACCCTGGCCCTCGATGCGGCGGGGCGGCCCCATCCTGCCACCAGCGAGGCCGTAACGGCGCTGAAAACCTTACAGTCGCCCCACCCGCCCCTCTCGCCTGACTCCGAAACCTTGCGGCGTCTCTTTAACCGGGCCACCGAACTGGCCCGGCAGCAGGCCGAAGCGCGCGCCGCCCAGTTGGAGCAGGCGGTGCAGCCCCGGCTGCAAAAAACCTTGCTCCGGCTGGCCGCCTTTTATCGCCGCCTGGCCGCCGAGGTGGACACGGGCGACCCGGCTCAAGCTGAGGCCGTGCGGGCCGATTTGCAGCGCGACCTCAGCCGCAAAATTGCCGATGAGTTAGAAAGCCACCGCCTACGCCTCACCCTGACGCCCTTGAGCTATGCCCTGGCCCTGGCCCCGGTCGCTCGCCACCACCTCACCCTGGCAACTCGCCACACCGAGCAAAAGCTGGAAGTGGCCCAAAATCTGCACACCGGCCAGATGGAGCATTTTATCTGTCCCCACTGCGGTAAGCCTATTGACCCGCTGGCCCTGTGTGAGCGAGGCCATGCCGTCTGCCCGGCTTGCCTGGATAGCTGCAGCCGCTGCCAATTGGAGGTGTGCCGGGCCTGCGGCATCCAGCCCTGCGCTCTTTGCCACCATTCCGTGTGCCGAGACTGCACCGCCGCTTGCGCTTATTGCGAGCGCTGGTTATGTTCAACCCACCTTGCCGGCTGCGCTATTTGCGGTCAGAATTTTTGTACCGAGCATGCCATGCATTGCTGCTGCTGCGGGCAAAGCTACTGCCGGCAGTGCGGACAGGCCGGCCTGTGCCAAACCTGCCGCCTGGCCCTGACCGGTGAGCCGCTGGCCGCCGAGAGTGTCCCGGTCACTGCTGAGGTTAAAGCAGAGCGCTACCACTGGGGACGCGCCGAAAATCGGGCCTGGGTCATCTACATTGGCCGGAATAAGGGCCTGGATGTTGGCTCGCTGGTAGGCGGCCACCCCGTCATCATAACCAACCCGGCGGGCCAGGTGTTGCACCGGCGCAGAATGAGATCGTTAAAACTGTGGTTCAAATTTTTGAGGTAAACCAAGATGGATCAAACCCAAATATTAGCCTTATTGTCTGAGTTGATTGCCTGCCACGCCCCGCCAGGCGAGGAGCGCGAGATTGAGGCCGTCATCCGGCGCGAGTTTGAGGCCAACGGGGTGAAGGTGTGGCAGGATGACGCCACCAACTTGGTGGCGCACCTGCCCGGCCCCGGGCCAAAGGTGATGGTCTGCGCCCACAAGGATGAAATTGGCCTGATTGTGACCAAAGTAGAAGCCGATGGCCGGCTGCGAGTGGAAAACTGCGGCGGGGCCTGGCCCTGGAAATACGGCGAGGGGCCGCTGGACATCATCGCCGATGGCGGCCAGATGGTGCGGGCGATTCTATCGGTGGGGTCGGTGCATACCACCGCTGGCCCGGTGCACGAGTTGAAGCACAACCGGGCCTTGACCTGGGAAGCGGTGACGCTCTTCACCGGCCTGAGTCCGGCCCAACTGGCCCAGGCCGGCGTTCACGTCGGCAGCCGGGTGGTGATGGCCCGCGAGCGCAAACAGGTGCAGCGCCTGGGCGATTACATCGCTTCATTTGCCCTGGATGACCGCATGGGGTTGGTCGCCCTCATAGCCGGGCTGCGGGAGTTGAGTCAATCCGGCGGCAGCCAGGCCGACCTCTATTTTGTGGCTACACATGGGGAAGAGGTGGGCATGCTGGGGGCGGCGCGGGCGGCCCAACTGATCCGGCCGGAACTGTGCGTTGCTCTCGACACGTCGCCTGTAGCTTACGGGGTGCCGCTGGTGGTGGATGCCCGCCCGGTGATTTGGTACGGCGAGGCCGCCTTCAATACCAAAGCCGAGTGTGACACGCTGCTGCGGCTGGCTCACCAACTGGGGATGGGGGCGCAGCCCTGCGTCTACCGGGCCGCCGCCTCCGATGCCGGGCGTATCCGGCACATGGGGCTGGCCGGGCGCACGGTGTGTTTTGGCTTTGCCCGCGATAACTCTCACGGCTTTGAGATTGCTCACGTGGACTCGCTGGCCAACGTGACCCGCCTGCTGGTGGAATACCTGCGGCAGATTCGCTAGGCCGACCACAGACCGGGGACGGGAGACCAGGGTCACCTATTGTGTTTCTTAAATCCAGTCTTGTCTCGGCTACCCGCCAGGGGGGCTACGCACAGCCTCGACTCCGGTCTAATAATTTCGTCGCGAACTTACAACACACTGTACCTATTCCCGGTCCCCGGTCTGCGGTCTGCGGTCATTTCCCCGCAAATGGTCAATGCGATTGTGATAATGCAGCCGCCAGGTTTCGCGGCGGGGGTGGGCCACGTACTCAAAATAGGTGAGGCCGGTGTTGTGATCCCAAATTTCGCAGCGCCGCCAGGGGCCAACATTGAAGATGTGGTCAAAGGCGGCGTCCACAATCCCCCCGTGACACACCGCTACCACTACTTCATCCCGGTGGCGCTCCACCATCTCCTCGATAAACAGGCCAACCCGCGTGCGAAAGTGCATCAGGCTCTCGCCGCCGGCTACATCGGCCACTACCGCCGAGAAGGGACGCTCGCTGCCCCAAAAGTCAACAAAGGTGCGCGGGGGAGTATCGGGCGGCCAGGGGGTGTGATCCAGCCGGTTGTTGCCAATCTCGCGCAGCCGGTCATCAAAAAGCACCTGGCAGCCGTAAGCCCGGGCCAGAGGCGCGACGGTTTCGCGGGCGCGCTGCATGGTGCTGCTGTACAGGGCGTCCAGGTGGGGCAGTTCTTGGGGCAGCCACTCGGCCAGGGCGGCGGCCTGCCGCATGCCCAAATCGGTCAAACCCGCATCCACAAAACCTCCCCTCCAATCGGGTAAATTGACAAAACTTTGCCCGTGTCGAATGAAGTATAAGTGCATAAAAACTTCTCCTTGTGGCCGGTATTATGCCACAAGGAGAGAGGCCAGACCAAAACTGGCAGATTGGAGGGCTGGAAGGATGGTGAATACGGATTGTCTTCCAGCCTTCCAATCTTCCTGAGTTATCAAGATTTTTGATTTTAAGGAAACTCTCACGGCCCCGGAGGTGGCCCCCCTGCCGGGATACAGGCTAACTGCTGCTGCCCCGGCGGAGTTTGGCAGGTGCCGCTGACGGCTCCTCTGGGCATATTGGCGGTGCAGGCGGCGCCGGCGGCCACGCCTCGACAGGCTTCCAGGGCTTCGGGGGGCGGGGCGGGGAACTGGCCGGAGGGCGGCTGGGGCGCTTGCGGTGGGGGCTGGTGGGCCGGCGGTTGGACGGTTGGACCCAGGGTAGGCGGCGGGGGGGGGTAGCTTGAGGTAGCTCAAGCCGTTTTCGCTCGGCCGGGGCCGCTTGTCCCTGGACGGGCGGCGGCGCCACCGCTGGCGTGGGCCGGCTAAATTGCCAGACGCCCCACCCTGCGGCTGCCATAACAATAACCAATAGAAAACTGAGCACGCCCCAAAACATCAGGTGATTTTGACCCCCCGGCTGGGAAGCTGTCATCACAGGCGGGCGCGCTGCTACGGGAGCTTGAACCGCTTGACTCACCAATCTCGTCTTATCAGTCAGGCGCGTGTACTTGGTGGCCGAGGCGCTCTGGGCGGCGATGGCGGCCTGCAAGGCTTTGACCATCTCCCCGGCGGTGGCGTAGCGGTCTTCCGGCTTTTTGGCCAGCGCCTTCAGGATAACCCGCTCGATGGCTTCGGGAATGGTTGGACGCAGCTTGCTGGGCGGCGGCAGCGGGTCTTGAATATGCTTGATGACGACCGCCATGGGCGTTTCGGCCCGGAAGGGCACCTGCCCCGTGGCTAACTCATACAGGATGACCCCCAGGGCGTAAATATCCGTCCGCCCGTCGGAGGGTTGCCCCATACCTTGCTCCGGCGACATATAGCTGGGGGTGCCAACAATCAGGCCGGTGCTGGTCAGCTTTGAGCTGCCGGCCACCATTTTAGCC
>CAZDMM010000658.1:0-4651 GCA_964505845.1 uncultured Caldilineaceae bacterium | reverse complement strand
GTGGGACCTGTGTAGTGTTGGTGAAGATGGAGACATCCTGGTCCTGGTGATGCGGAAGTACCCTGGGCGTACAAATGGGGTCGAGATCCGCATCCTGCCCGAGCCGGATCGCTACGAGATCGGGGGCAGTGTGAAAACGCGGGAGGGATTGATCTCGGTACTCCGCGCTCTGCCATAAGCTCATTCTAGCAAAGGCGCCGGCCGAAGCCCAGGGTGTCCGGCAAACCATCAACGCCCTACTTTCTTCAGCGTCTTTGTTGCGGTTATATAATCAGGTAGAGATGGTGTGAAAAGATGAAACCATTATTGGGCAAACCTTCCCGGAAGCTCCAAATAAGCTTTGTCTCAAAATTGGCAGGGTTTTGGACCAATTCTTGGCTTCAAACAGCCCGCAGCTTCCGGGAAGGTGAGACTTTGAACATGCCGTACCTAGCCCCAAGGTAGGATGGTAAAATTACTGTTTTTATGCTAAACTAAGCGGTGTAAAAGTGATTGTTCTTTGACAACCGTCCCACAAGCAGCGAGCGATGTTGCTGCTCGCCCGTTTTGTCCCTGGTCTGGCCGGCCAGCTCACCTTGTGGAGCTGGCTTTTTTGTTTTTGGTCAACTTTCATCAGAAGCCACTCATAGGGGGAGAAAGCAGGAATAGGAATATGCCTAACTTATTATCACGAATCCTGAGCCAGGTCATAATGCTGACCGGCCTGGTTTTTGTCATGCTGACCCCTGGGACCGGCCCGGCCGAGGCTCAGGCTGTTTCCGGCCCGTCGCTGCTGTTTGTGGAGAATGTGGGCCAATGGCCCGCTTCGGCCAACGGCGAGACCATCCACTTCCAGGTCAACGACCGGTCGGCCAGCCTCTCCCTGACCGATTCCGCTCTCTGGTTCACGTTCCTGGAGTCGGTTCCACCCACCATCGGGGTTCAAAACCTCGACGAGCCACAATCTCTATCTCCTCTGCCGCAGCGCGGCCTCAGCCTCAAACTGAGCTTTGTTAACGCCAACCCCCAGCCGAGGATTGAGCCTTTCCAACGCCTGGATACGCTCGCATCCTATTTCAAGGGAAACGATCCAACCCGGTGGCAAACCAATGTGCCGGTTTGGGGCGGCGTGCGTTATGTGGACCTCTACCCTGGTCTCGACCTTGAAATTAGCAGTGAAAATGGGCAGCTTGTCCAGCGCTTGGTGGTCAAAGCGGGCGATGTCGCCGCCCAGGCAGCCACCGAGCTGCCGCCCCTGGCCGGAGTCCGTTGGCAGGTTGCAGGCGCAGACAGCGCCGCCCTGGATGGCGCCGGCGGCCTCCGCCTGACCACGCCTCTCGGTGACATCACCTTGCCTTTGCTGCAAGCTGTCACCGCCGCCGGCGCACCGGTTGACCTGGCCACAACTACCCCTGAAGTCAACGGCCTGGAAGTTGTAGCGCCTTTTTCCTCTGCTCCCCCGCCCCCCGGCTCCTCGGCTCAAATAGCCGGTTCCAGCGACCTGGTCTACAGCACCTTCATCGGCAGCAACAGCTATTTTGACAGCAGTGAGGATATTGCCATTGACAGCACCGGCGCGGCTTACCTGACCGGCCGGGCCTATACCACCTTCCCAAGCACACCGGGAGTGTTCGACCCGACCATTGATGGCTTTTTCAACGATGCTTTTGTAGCCAAATTAAGCCCCGATGGCAGCCACCTGGTTTATTCCACCTTTCTGGGCGGCGACGCCTACGCCGAAACGGGCTTTGCCATCGCCATAGATGAAGCCGGCAATGCCTATGTAACCGGCTTTACCGTATCAACCGACTTCCCGACCACCCCCAATGCGTTCGACCACGACCTGAGCGGTGATCACGACGGCTTTGTAGCCAAAATCAACCCCGATGGGACTGCTCTGCTCTATGCCAGCTTTTTGGGCGGCAATGCCGAGGATTATGGTTACGACATCGCCCTGGATAATAACGGCCAGGCTTACGTGACCGGCTTCACCCGCTCCACCGACCTGCCCACCACGCCGGGCGCGTTTGCTCCCAGCTACAACGGCGGCTTCTCCGACGGCTATGTAGTCAAGGTGGCCGCCGACGGCAGCGCCCTGGTCTATGCCACCTACCTGGGCGGCAGCACCGATGAGTCCAGCGACGGCCTGGTCGTTGACAGTGCCGGCAGCGTTTACGTCACCGGTTATACCGGCTCGTCCAATTTTCCGACCACGCCCGACGCCTGGGATACCGGCCCGGCCTCGGCCGATGCCTTTGTGCTCAAATTGAACCCGGCCGGCAGCGCCCTGGTCTACAGCACCTTGCTGGGCGGCAGCAGCGCCGAAGGGGGCAGGGCCATCGCCATAGACAGCCTGGGCAGCGCCTACGTCACCGGGCGGACCGACTCGCCCGACTTCCCCACCACTCCCGATGCTTTCGATACCAGCCACAGCTCCGCTAACGATATTTTCGTCGCCAAGCTGACCCCCAATGGCAGCGGCTTACTCTATGCCACTTACCTGGGCGGCAATAATGAAGAGGATGGGCGCGATCTGGCGGTAGACGCCGCAGGCAGCGCCTATATCGCCGGTTTTACCAGCGCCAGCGACTTCCCGACCACCCCCAATGCTTACGCCCCCACCTGTCGCGGCTGTGCCCCCTACTTTGAAGCTTTTGTCGCCAAGCTCAACCCCAACGGCGCCGGGCTGGTCTACGCCACCTACCTGGGCGGCGCCAACCACGATTATGGCTATGCCCTGGCTCAGGATGGCAACGGCTATGTTTACGTTGCCGGCGAGACCCAGTCACCCGACTTCCCGACGACGCCCGGCGCGTTTGATACCAGCCTGAGCGGCCTGGGCAGCGGCTTTGTCAGCAAGCTGTGGGTCGGAACCGGAACCGGCGCCCCACCGCCTCCGCTGGCTATGCACAGTTGCGCCCTCACTCTGGTTGATACCTTCACCGTGCAAAACGAGCCGCGCGGCCTGGCCCTTGATCCCACCCGGCAGCGCCTCTACGTGGCTAACTTCGGCAGCGACAGCGTCTCGGTTGTAGACACCCGTAACGATAATGTGCTTCAGACCATCAACGGGATTGAATCGGCTAACGGCCTGGCCTACGATGCCAGCCACAACCTGATTTGGGTGACGAATTATCAGGCTGACCAGGTTACACCCATCCAGGCCAACAGCGACGCCACCGGCTTTAGCGTCCTGTCCCCAGTCGCCACCGGCGCTGGTCCCTGGGGTGTAACTTATGACCCGCTCCACGATTTTATCTATGTCGCCAACAGCCGGGGCAACTCGGTCACGGTTATCAACGCGGCCAGCCGCACGGTAGTGACCACCCTGACCGGCAGCTTTAACCAGCCCTTCCACCTGGCCGCCAACCCACTCACCGGCAAAGTTTATGTGAGCAACTTTGGCAGCGCCAGTGTGACCGTCTTGAACGGTTTGACGGTGGGCCGGGTGGTCAGCCTCTACGACAGCAGCCAGCCTTACGGGATCGCCATTGATGAGACGCGCAATCTGGTCTATGTGGCTACCGTTGGCCCCCATCGGATTGTTGCTCTTGGCCCGCTTCGGGGTGCGCCAGACCAATTCCTGGGCTGGGCCGCCTTCAATCGCGGCTTTGGCAATCCGCGCCGGCCTGTCCCGCTGCGGGTCATTGCCGTCAATCCCGGCCTCGGCCCAAGCAGCGACGGCGGCCACCTCTGGGCAACGACCTCGACGGGCGATGGCAGCGAATCCAACCAGGCCCTGTTTATTCCCAAAGGTTGGGGCGGCTATTTTCACTTCCCCTGGGCGCAGCAGGTGGGCGAGAAACCGGGCGAGGGCATTGCCATAGACCGGCTGACCAACCGGGTCTATATTGCCGGCGGAACCAGACTGGGCGCCGTGACCGTGTTGGGCGACCACACTACCGTCTGTGGCAGCGCTGCCCCCGCCGATACCGGTGAGGCTACCGATCAAATCAAGGTGGATTTCTTTGCCGCTCCCACCCAAACCAGCCACGACCTCACCGGCGATAGCCTGGTGAATATCCTGGACCTGACCTTCCTTGCCAGTCGCTATGGCAGCAATGACCCTGCCGCCGACCTCACTGGCGATGGCCGGGTGAATATCCTCGATCTGGTGCTTGTGGCCAGCGAGTATGGTCAACCGGAAGCGGCGGCGGATTAACGCTTGGAGCCTGGGATGGAAACGGCGCCTGAAGCAGGGCCGTTTCCATCCCAAACCGGCGATGACCAGGAGAAGTCGGAGGTATGGGGCCTCATCACCGGAGCCGGCAATCGAGCGACACAATCGTATACCCCAACAGTGTGCGGGCGTGGTCAAAGCGAGCCTCGACCACCCCCATCAGCCAACAATCCTCGATGGACCGGCGAGACCGGCTTTTATACGAGCCCGGTCTTATCTTTCCCACTCCGGGTTGCTGGGAGGCAACCGGCAAAGCAGGCCAGGCAGAATTGACTTTTGTGGCATTGGTGATTAAAGTGGAAATGTAATACTTTTCCTCTCTCTGCGTACTGACTCATAACAATCATTCAGGCCAAGGGAATTCGCTGCATGGCCGATTTCAGCCCGGCCTTACCCAACGAATTGGCCCTGGTCAGCAACGTCTACGTGACGGCCGGATTGGCTTGTGGGCAGCGGGTACGGCTCAACTTGTCCACACCTTTCACCTCCTAT
>CAZDMM010000657.1:0-4668 GCA_964505845.1 uncultured Caldilineaceae bacterium | reverse complement strand
CACGAGATGAGCTGACCCAAATTGTTGATCTATTGTTAAACCAGGTGCAAGAGCGACTGCAAGAACATGACGTCACCCTGGTGGTGACGGAAGCAGCCAAACATTTGGTGGCCGAAGAAGGCTACGACCCAGATTTTGGCGCTCGTCCACTGCGCCGGGCGATTCAAAGTAAAATTGAAGACCCTCTCTCAGAAGGCATCCTGGCTGGCGATTTTAGCACCGGTGATAGTGTGGAAGCTGATGTTGAGGAGGGCAAAATCGTCTTCAAAAAGCTTGACGCTCCGCCCAGCAGAATTCAGCCGGAAAAGATTTCTGAACCTATCCTATAAGATAGAGCGGCCCATTATTTTATCAGAAACACAGGTCCTACCCCCGGTAGGGCCTGTTTCTTTATCAATTTAGCAAAAGAGGCAATATGACTCATCCATTAGTGGCTCAAATGTATACCGTGCGCCAGGCAGCGGCGCAAGATTTTAAAGGCGCGCTAAAGCGAGTGGCGCAGCTTGGCTTCGCCGGGGTTGAATTGGCCGGCGTCTTTGGGCTGCCGGCGGCCGAACTGGCCCAAACCCTAAAAGACCTGGGGCTGACCTGCCTCAGCGCCCATATCCCCCTGGCCGATTTACGCCAGAATCTGGCGCAGCAGCTTGATTTGTACCTGGCGCTGGGGGCCAGATATGTGATCTGCCCCTGGCTGCCGCCGGAGCAGCGCGGCGACGCGGCCAGCTACCAGGCTCTGGGCCGCGAGCTGGATCAGATAGGACAAACCTGCCGGGCCAACGGTTTGCAGCTCTGCTATCATCACCACGATTTTGAACTGGTCCGATTTAAGGGAAAGTATGCTTTAGATATACTGCTGGAAGCCTGTGATCCGGCCAATGTTCAGCTTGAGGCCGACACCTACTGGCTAAAATTTGGGGGTGAAGACCCGGCCGCCTATCTCCGGCGGTGGCCCGGCCGGACGCCTCTGCTTCATCTCAAAGACATGACCGCCACTCAGCCGGCTACCTTTGCCGAGGTAGGGCAGGGAATTTTGGATTGGCCCCAAATTTTCAGGGCGGCCGAGGAAGTTGGGGTGCAGTGGTTTTTGGTGGAACAGGATAAATGCGCCGGCGACCCGTTTGAAAGCTTAGAGATGAGCCTGGCTAATTTACGCCGGATGGGGATTTAAAAAATTTCTGAGCCAACAAAAAAGCCGAGCTGCCATTGCTCGGCTTTTTTTATTGGTTAGCTTGGACCGCTTCTATTTGCTTGCGAATAGTCTCGATAAGGTGGCTGGAGCTAAAAGGTTTGGTCAGATAAACATTAGCGCCCATAGCGGTAGCCCTGGCTGCTTCTTCTTCCTGGCCAATAGCGGTTACTACAATAATGGGAACATGTCGAGTTTGCGGGTCACTTTTAGCAGCTAATAAAAATTCGTATCCATCCATCAGCGGCATCGAAAGGTCACAGGTCACAATATCTGGTTTTTTTTCTTTTAATATCTGTAAGCCCTGTAACCCATCGGCGGCTTCGAGCGTTTGGAATCCGGCATATTCCAACATTCTAGCCACAAGCCGACGGATATGGACAGCATCATCAATGATAAGAACGCTGATTGTCACGTTTGCATTACCGGATCACTTTAAGTTTTGATGGGCCTCGGCAAGGGTAGGGTAAATCGCAAAAACTCGGTCAAGCATGGTTAAGCGAAAAATAATTTGGGCTTGAGCTTGGACTTCACACAAAATAATATTACCGCCTTTTTCACGGGCCAAACGCAGCGCAGACACCAGCGAAGCCAGACCTGAGCTATCAATAAAGGGTACCTGGGCTAAATCAATGATGATCTTTTGATAGCCATCTTTGATATATTGATGCAGCATGGCTCTCACCTCGGGGCTGGAGTCAGCGTTGAGCCGCCCGGCCAGACGCACAAGCAACGTATTGGGTTCAAGAAGCTGGTGCGAAATTTGCATACCAGGCCGACCTTTCATCCCGGATTCATATTATTGAGGGCATCTTCCACACTATCGTGAATTTCAAAGACCCGATCAAACATGGTCAGCTCAAAAAGCAGGCGAGCCTGGGATTGAGGGGCGGCCAACTTTAAATTAGCAGCTTCTCCCCCCAGCGTTTTTAACCCCGAAACCAAGGCTGCCAGGCCAGAACTATCAATAAATGGAACATCATGGAGGTTAACCACCACTCTGGATACACCCTGCTCCACCAGATTTCTAAAGGTCTGCTTGACTTCTTCGGCTGAACGGGCATTGAGCGCCCCATTCAACGAAACCACACTAACTTTGGGAGATACTGCTTTATACGTGATTTCCATAAAAATATACTCCTGACGTATAGGATTAAAGAGTCAACTATAACTCATTAAATTTGGCTTGGCCGAGGGTTGACGCTAACTACACAGACAAAAGGTTTCACCCTATTGTAATCGCTTAGGAATTAGAACGCAATTTACAGCTATGATCCCCGTACAAACTTTCCTAAATGCCAGTGGTTCCCTCGGACTGAGTCCTGGTCATACACCACCACATCCATAATTTGCCGGACAATATGTAAACCATAGCCTCCTTCAATCAGGTGATGGGGGTCAGCTTTTGGCTCTGGAATGGAGGTTGGATCAAAGCTGCGGCCGGTATCATAAAAATCTAATAAGACCCCATCTTCAAGTAAAGTAATGTGGCCTGTTATCCGGCCTTTTTTGCCGCCGTAAGCATGCTGAATGATGTTGGTACAGATCTCTGAAATAGCCAATTCAATCAAATAAATAAAGTCATTAGCCCCGGAGCCGGGCGGCAGGGCCGGCACTTGCTGGCACAGGTTGACAATTTCTTTTGAAATGTCTACCAAATATTTGGTATCGGCCGGATAAGCGAAATCCACCGTTTTGATCACATGCGAGGAGTGGTTAGGGATGGACACCTCGGTTGAGGGCAACATTTTTACGATAAGCAGGGTGGCATCATCACGGGTTAAAGAATCACGGCAAAAATTAGCCACCTCGGCCTGGATGTAAGCCCGCAACATCTCCGGGGGTTCGCCGGCTTTTTCTTTAACAATTTGGATTAGTCGGCGCAGCCCAAAAAACTCGCCATCGGGCGATTGAGCCTCGGTAATACCGTCGGTATAAAAGACCAGGGTATCGCCCGGCTGTAAAGTGATGGTGCGAGTCGACTCGCCGCGATAGCCAAAGATGCCGATAGGCGGCGAAGTCGCTTTGAGCTGTTCAATGGTTTGGGTTTCAACGCGCCACAGAATGGCCGGAGAATGGCCGGCGCTGGCGTAGCTCAGCGTGCCTTCGGCCGTGTTCAGGGTGGCCACAAACACGGTAACAAAGGAGTCGGCCCGGCTCAAATCTTCATGCAAAATGTTGTTGGCCCGATGAATAATGGCATGCGGCGGTTCATCGCGCATGGCCTCCACCCGCAGCATGGTGCGAGTGACCGAGGTTAACATGGCGGCCGGTATCCCTTTGCCCGCTACATCGCCCACGATCAGGGTTAACTGATGGTCGTCCAGGGTGATAAAGTCATAAAAATCACCCCCAACCTCTGAGGCAGTGATAGACCCCACCGCAATGGCCAGCCCTTCCATCTTGGGCAGTTCGGTAGGCAAAAGGCTAACCTGAATTTCGGCCGCGATTTCTAGCTCCCGGCTCAAACGCTCTTCTACCACCAGCCGCTCATGCACCAGGAAATTTTTGATAATCGTGCCCACCTGTTGAGCCAGCGCCGTGAGCAGTTTGGCGTCGCCAGCGGTAAATTTTTTATTGACCTTATTGACCAAGCCCAGGGCCGCTTCACAATCTTCATCTGTTACTACCAGGTGTGTGGCCAAAAGGGTATTCACCAAAGCCGGAACCTCCGGCCAAATCTGTTCGCAAGCAGCAAGCTGGTCACACAGCATCACATGATTGGCTTTAACCAGATTATCCAGCAGGGAGGTATTGCACAGGTACGGTTCCAAATTATGTACGCTGCAAGTAACACAATAAAAAGAACCGGGCCGCCGCAACAATACAAAGCCGTCTTCGGTATTAACCACCTGGCGAATTTCTCGCAAAATTGATTTAAGGGCAGAAATTAAATCTGGGGTTAAGGTGAGGTTTTGGGTAACCCGGTAAATGAGTTCCAATTGTTCCCAGGCCCCAATTAACTCATCGGTCATGCCTTGCAGAGCTTCGGCTTCAAGCAGGCGGGCCGTGAGCGTTTCGGCCCCCCAGGCCAATAAAGGTAAGTCTTCCTCTCTGGCATTCAAAACTAACAGGTAGCCGCGCGAATGATGACCATCAAACAACGGCACAGTCAGGATAGTTTGGCCGACGGCAACCAAAAAAGTGGGTTGGTAGGGAGAAATTTGGGGGGTAACTTCAGACCAGTTGGGCGGCGCTACCCCGTTTGATTCGGCCATGACCTCCCCTTCCAGAGACAGCACCCAAAGATCACGCCCGACAATCTCACGCCAGCGCTGCACAAAATCCGCAAACAGATTCAAACTTTGAGAATTCATTGAATTTGACAAGTAGACTCACCCAAGTTTGACAAGATTTAGGTAAATTAACCTTCAGCCCTTCAAAACGACACGAACTGCGTAAGCCTTACGATTATACCACATTTTGGCAGATTGTGTGGCTAGAGGATTTATTGATTCTCAAGTACTCTGTGCTATAATATA
>CAZDMM010000656.1:0-4685 GCA_964505845.1 uncultured Caldilineaceae bacterium | reverse complement strand
CTGGTTTGCCGACGATATTTTTGGCCTCAAACCGGGCTGGATTGAACGATTCAGCGAGTTGGCGATTCGGCAAGACGCGGTGGTTCCGTTTAAGTGCTTGCAGCGGGTAGATTTGATTACCCCGGCAGTGGCCCAGGCTCTCCAGCGGGCCGGCTGCAAAACCGTCTGGGTGGGGGCCGAGTCTGGCTCTCAAAAAATTTTGGACGCGATGGACAAAGATACTAAGCTGGAGGACATCTATACCGCTACCGAGCGCCTGCACCGGGTTGGCGTCCAAATCTGCTTCTTTTTGCAATTCGGCTACCCCAGCGAAGGTTGGGACGACATCCAGCAGACGCTCAAGATGGTGCGAGAGTGCCAGCCGGACGACATCGGTATTTCGGTGTCGTACCCGCTGCCCGGCACCAAATTTTATGAAACCGTCAAACTGCAATTGGGTGATAAAACTAACTGGCTCCACTCCGATGACCTGGACATGCTCTATCGCGGCCCCTTTGTGGCCGATTTTTACCGGGTGCTGCACCACCGCGTCCACCAGGAATACCGCGCCCGCAAAGCCTGGCGCAATGTTGCCAGAGCTTTGAAAAACCCGGCCACGCTGCGGCCTCACCATCTGCGCCAGGCGGCTACGATTCCAATCAACCTGGTTCGGCTCGTTAAATCAACCGCTCAATTAAAAAAGCTGGCCCAAATGCCGCATGAAGAGTCAGTCAAGTTAGAACTGCAATCGGTGTGATAATTGCTTACGGATTAACACGGATAACACAGATACTGTGATATTGTGTGATACAAGCAATGAAACATGAGGAACTGACCCAACAAATTATCAAGGCGTTTTATACTGTATACAATGCACTTGGCTATGGTTTCCTGGAAAACGTGTATGAAAACGCTTTAAAAATTGAATTGGGTAAAATGGGTTTGAAAGTAATCGCGCAGCACCCAATCAAAGTTTATTACGATCATCAAGTGGTAGGTGAGTACTTTGCTGATATAGTTGTTGAAGATACTATCATTGTGGGATTAAAAGCAGTCAATGCTTTACTAACTGAACACGAAGCCCAACTGCTCAATTATCTCAATGCAACTCGCTGTGAAGTAGGTCTCTTGTTCAACTTTGGTCCGAAACCACAAATCAAGCGTAAAATTTTTGATAATGATCGAAAGCGGTATGGCTCGCAAAACGGCTAAACGTTATGTAGTGATTTGTACGCTCTATACAAAACACAGCTAAAGGGATAATAGCTCACGGATAAACGCGGGTAAACACAGATATTTTATAATTCTTTAACCTTATCCGTGTAAATCAGTGTTTATCCGTGAGCTAAAGATGGTTTACAAATTTAAGGGGTATAGAATGGACATTCTTCTCTCCCACGGCTACTTCATTGCCGAGGATGAGCACGAACAAAAAATCATGAAACCCTACCCACCGCTGGGGCTGCTGTATCTTTCTTCCCATTTGAAGGCCCAGGGGTTTGCGGTAGATGTTTTTGACAGCACCTTTGCCACCCTGGCCGATTTTGCCATTTACCTGCGGGAAAAACGCCCCGGCCTGGTGGGTCTGTACTGCAACTTGATGACCAAGCAAAACGTGCTCAAGATGATCGGCATATGCCGGGAATTGGGCGCTCAGGTGGTCATCGGTGGGCCGGAGCCGCCCCATTATGCCCAGGAATACCTGGATTTTGGGGCCGATGTGGTGGTGGTGGGTGAAGGCGAACTCACCCTGGCCGAGTTGATGCCCAAGTTGACTAAAGATGGCCCGCACCGCCTGCACGGGGTTCTCGGTGTCGTGTTTCGAGACGAAAGCGGGCAAGTGGTCAAAACTGCTCCCCGTCCTCAGATTGCCGACCTGTCGGCCCAACCCTGGCCCGACCGGGAAGCCATCAACCTGGAGCGATACCTGGAAACGTGGCAAACCCATCACGGCCTCAGTTCGGTCTCGCTCATTACGGCGCGGGGCTGCCCCTACACCTGCACCTGGTGCAGTCACTCCGTTTTTGGGGAGACCCACCGCCGCCGCACGCCCCAGGATGTGGCCGAGGAGGTCGCCTGGATTGCCGAGCGGTATCATCCCGACCAACTCTGGTACGCCGACGACGTGTTCACCATCCACCCGCGCTGGTTTTTGCAATATGCCGCTGAACTCAAGCGGCGCGGCCTCAAATTCCCCTTTGAGTGCATCAGCCGGGCCGACCGGCTCAACGAGAAAATTGCCGAGGCCCTGGCCGAGATGGGCTGCTACCGCCTCTGGATTGGGGCCGAAAGCGGCTCGCAGCGCATTCTCGACCGCATGCAGCGCAAAGCCAACATCGAGGATGTGCAGGCCAAAACCAAACTGTTGCAGGCCAAAGGCATTTCGGTCGGCATGTTCATCATGCTGGGCTACGAGGGTGAAGAAGTTTCCGACATTGAAGCGACGGTGGAGCACCTCAAAAAATCCAACCCCGATGTCTTTTTGACCACCGTGGCCTACCCTATCAAAGGCACCAAATATTACCAGGCGGTGGAGAGCCAGGTGGTTTCCCATTTGGAGTGGGCCGCCCGCACCGACCGCGATTTAAAGGTCAATGGCCGCTACTCCCGCCGCTTTTATGAGCATGCCACCCGCTGGATGGTCAACGAGGTTAACCTGCACAAGCTGCGGCAGTCCGGCTCCGCCGATTTTCCCCGTATGGCCAAGCTGTTCCTCAACGCCCAACGCGGTCGCTGGGGCATGCGCCTCACCCGGCATGAGCGAGAAGGCGGCAGCGATCAAGCCGGGGGCGGCCGGGGCTGGTCAGCGCAAGAGCGGGCGGTCGAGGGGTGGTAATGATTGTTAACCCCACCGCCTTCGACGCCTTTGCGGAGGCTTATGACAACGATTTTACCCGCTCGCGCCTGGGGCGACTGCTGCGCCCGCGCGTCTGGGACATTTTGGCCCGGCACTTCAGCCCCGGCCAGCACGTGCTGGAATTGGCCTGCGGCACCGGCGAAGATGCCCTCTGGCTGGCTCAACACGGCGTCCACGTTACCGCCACCGACGGCTCGGCGGAGATGGTGCGGAAAGCGAGGGCGAAGGCAGAGGAGCGGGGAGGCGAGGAGGCGCGGGAGCAGGGGCGAGGAAGGATAGAAGTCAAACAGGTTTCGTTGCAAGAGGTGATAGAGGGACATTTTGGCGGTCAGTGGTCAGTGGTCGGCGGTCGTTTTGATGGCGTCTTCTCCAATTTTGGCGGGCTGAACACCATCGGTGAGTGGCGTCCGCTGGCCGAGGCGTTAGCGAAATTGGTCAAGCCGGGCGGCAAGGTTATTTTGGTACCGATGGGGCCGCTCTGTCCCTGGGAAATTCTGTGGTATGTGGGGCATGGGCAGATCACAACGGCCTTTCGACGGTTTCGAGACAACGTCCCGGCCAAAATTGGGGAGGTGGTCATCCCCATCTGGTATCCGGCGGCCGGCCGCCTGCGGGCCGACTTCGCGCCCTGGTTTCGCCATGTATCCACCGCCAGCCTGGGCCTGTGGCTGCCGCCCAGTTATCTGGGTCACTGGGTTGACCGCTGGCCCCGGCTGTTCGGTTGGTTGAATCAATTGGCACAAAAAACGGCTCGTCTCAGCGGCGGCTGGGGCGACCATTATGTTATTGTTTTTGAGCGCAAATCTTAAAGCGTAAAACGTAAAGCGTAATGGCTGACTGCGAAGTTTCTTTGCCGGTGAATCATTACGTTTTACGTTTTATACGAAAAGTAGAGGTTGAATGTATGCTGATTCTATACAACCCCGTCAGCACCGTGCCCGGCAAAACCGTTTTACCGATGTCGCTGCTGGCTTTGGGCGCAGTGTTGGAAGACAAAGTACCGTATGAGATTGTGGACGGCAATCTGCTGACCAGTCACGCCAGCCAACTGATTGATATCCTGCGAAGCAAAAAAGCCACAGCCCTGGGCATGACGGTGATGCCTGGCCCGCAGCTCAACCACGCCGTGCCGCTGGTCAAAAAGATCAAGGCGGTACTACCGGATTTGCCCATCATTTGGGGCGGTTATTTTCCCACCCAGCACAGCGAGGCCGTGCTGCAATCGGGCTGGGTAGATTACGCCGTGCGCAGCCAGGGTGAGCTGACCCTGCTGGAGCTGTGGGACACCTTGCAACACGGCGGGAGCGTGTCGGCCATTCACGGGCTGTCCTATCGAGACGGCGACCGGGTGGTGCATAACGCGCCTCGCGCTCTGACCCCGCTGGATCAATTTCCGGTCTTTCCCTACCACCGGGTGCCGGTGGAGCGATACATTCAACGAAACTATGTCGGCACGCGCACGCTGGATCAAAACTCCAGCTTTGGCTGCCCCTTTGCCTGCAATTTTTGCGCCATCGTCAGCATGACCAATCGCGGCTGGCTGCCGGAACCGGCGGAGCGCATGGCCGCCACCCTCAAAATGCTGCACGACCAGTACGGCGTCAACGCCGCCCAATTCCACGATATGGATTTTTTCATCTCCGAAAAACGGGTGGCCGAATTTTGCGAGCGCATCAAGAATTTGGGGATCACCTGGTGGGCTTTGGGCCGGATTGACGAGCTGGCCCGCTACAAGGAGTCAACCTGGCAGTTGATGAAGCAGAGCGGTTTGAAGATGATTTTCTGCGGGGCCGAAAGCGGCTCTGATGAGATGCTGCAGCGCATGAACAAGGGCGGACAGGCTTCCACC
>CAZDMM010000655.1:0-4688 GCA_964505845.1 uncultured Caldilineaceae bacterium | reverse complement strand
GGTCAACGCTTTGATTAGCCTGGGACAGCGCTACCTCAGCGCCACCATCGGCGAAAGTCTCATCGCCGACCTGCGCAGCGCCCTTTTTAACCACATGCAGCGCATGAGCCTGCGCTTCTTTACCCATACCAAAACCGGCGAGCTGATGAGCCGGCTCAACAACGATGTGGTGGGGGCGCAAAGCGCGCTCACCGGCACTTTCATCACCATCCTGACCAATGTCGTCACCGTCGTCACCACCCTGGTTATCATGGTCTCGCTGGAGTGGCGATTGACCCTGTTAAGTGTGGTCATTTTGCCGCTGTTCATCATCCCCACCCGCCGGGTAGGGGCCAAACTCCGCGAGATTCGGCGCGAGAGCCTGGATTTGAACGCCAAGATGAACGCCCTGATGAATGAAACCCTCAATGTGGACGGGGCGCTGCTGGTCAAACTGTTTGGCCGGCAGCAAGACGAGATGAACAAGTTTCAGGAGCGCAGCGCCGCCGTGGCCGCTATTGGGGTGCGCTCGGCCATGGTGGGCCGCTGGTTTTTTATGGGGCTGGGCCTGGTCAGCGCCATTGGCACGGCGGTGGTCTTTTGGGTGGGCGGCCACCTGGTGCTGCAAGGGACGTTCACCATCGGCACGATTGTGGCCTTTGGCTCATACTTAACCCAGCTCTACGGCCCGCTCAGCTCTATCAGCAACGCCCACATCGAGTTTGCCACCAGCATGGTCAGCTTTGAGCGGGTTTTTGAGGTGATTGACCTGCCCCTGGAAATTGAGGACAAGCCTAACGCCGTTGACCTGGCTCACGTCTCCGGGGCGGTTTCCTTTCACGATGTTTCCTTTAGCTACACCGCCGGCGGCGATGGCGGTGCGGGCCGCCTGGGCCTGACGGCAGAAGGCGGCAGCGGGAAAGTGGAAGGCGGAGGGCAGAAGGATGAAAGTCAGAATGGCAAAGATGAAAATTCATCCTTCATCCTTCCGCCTTCACCCTTCTTTAAAGTTTCCTCCCGGACGATGGCCCTGCACGAGGTCAGCTTTGACATCCAGCCGGGCCAGTTGGTGGCTCTGGTGGGGCCGAGTGGGGCCGGCAAAACCACCATTACCTATTTGCTGCCCCGCCTGTATGACCCCACCTCCGGGCGTATCTGCCTGGATGGGCGCGACCTGCGCGAGGTCAGCCAAAAGTCGCTGGCTCAGGCCATTGGCATGGTCACGCAAGAAACCTATCTGTTCCACGATACCCTGCGCATGAATCTGCTCTATGCCAAGCCCAACGCCACCCAGGCTGAGATCGAGGCGGCTTGCCAGGCCGCCAATATTCATCACTTCATCGCCAGCTTGCCCAACGGTTATGAGACGGTGGTGGGCGAGCGGGGCTACCGCCTCAGTGGGGGTGAAAAGCAGCGGGTCGCCATTGCCCGCGTTATCCTCAAAGACCCGCGCATCCTGGTATTGGACGAGGCCACCAGCAGCCTCGACAGCCAGAGCGAGGCCCTGATCCAGGAGGCCCTGGAGCGGATAATGAAAAACCGCACCAGCATTGTCATCGCGCACCGCCTCAGCACCATCCTGGCCGCCGATGTGATCCTGGTGATGAACGAGGGCCGCCTGGTTGAGCAGGGCCGCCGCAGCGGGGGGCGCTCGGCTCATGAGGAACTCCTGGCGCGGGGGGGACTTTACGCCAGCTTGTACCAAACCCAGTTCCGCGACGTGCTGGCCCCGCCGGTGGCCGAGCAACTGGCATGATCAAAACGGTCATCTTTGATTTTGATGACACCCTGGTGCGCACCAGCGAGACCAAATTTGAGGCGCTCAGGGTCATGGGCCAAACCTATTACGGCCTGACCCTGACTGACCCGGACATTCGGGCGGTCTGGGGGATGCCATTTCCGGATTTTTTGACCCGTTTGTTCGGCCCGGTTGATACCATTGATAACTTGAAGCGCCGGTACGATGGCATGCGCCTGCAATTCCCCACCTTGCCCTACGAAGATGCCCTGCCTACCCTCCGGCGTTTGCTCCAAACTTATCCGGTCGGTATCCTCAGCTCGGCGGCCAGGAGCTGGCTGTGGGATGATTTAGAGCGCCTGCGCTTCCCCACCGAACAGCTCTTCTGGGTGCAGGGCGCGGAAGATACCCCGGTTCACAAGCCTGACCCCGCGGTGTTTGCCCCGCTTCTGCAGCGGCTGCGGCCGCAGCAGATTACGCCCGCCGAAATCCTCTACGTGGGCGACTCGCTCAATGATTACTACGCCGCCCGCGACGCCGGCCTGGCCTTTTACGGGTTGGCCAATCGCACTACCCCCGCCGAACACTTTGACCAGGCCGGGGCGGTCTATCTTTATCACCTGTCTGACCTGCCGGCCCGCCTGGGTTAAGCGGCCCCAAGATTAAGATTAATTTTGCCCCCAAACCCACAATCACATATACTCAGACCCACTAAAGATTATCCCCTCAATAGGAGCAAAAATTATGGCCCAACGAATGGCTCTGTATATGCAGGATAAACACCCCATCCGCTATGAATTGGAGATGGCAAAATATGCCGAAGAGCGCGGCTTCTCCGAAATCTGGCAGGCTGATACCCGCCTGGCCCGCGACTGCGTGGTCATGATGAGCGCCTTTTTAACCGAAACCAAACGGCTGCGCCTCGGCTCCGGCGTGCTGCCCATCTGGACTCGCAACCCGGCGGTGATTGCCGCCACCTGGAGCACCATGTGGGAGCTGGCCGGTAAACTGGACGATGGCCGCAGCCGGGTGATGCTGGGCCTGGGGGCCTGGTGGGAACCCATCGCCGGGCGGGTAGGGGTCAAGCGAGAACGCCCCCTGGCCGCTATCCGTGAAAATATCGAAGCCATTCGCCAATTATTTACGATGGAAGAAGTGACCTACCATGGCGACTTTGTTCACCTGGACCGGATCAGGCTGGATGTAGCTTATGGCGACACCTCGCCGCGCAATATCCCCATTTACATCGGCGCCACCGGCGACAAGATGCTGGAAATGACCGGCGAACTGTGTGACGGGGTGGTGCTGAATTACGTGGTCTCGGTGGATTACATCCGCCGGGCGGTCAGCCTGGTGGAGCAGGGGGCGCGTAAGGTGGGCAAAACCATTGCCGATATTGACCGGCCGGAACTGCTGGTCTGCTGCCTTTCCGACGATAACCCGGCGGCGGCTATGGCCGAGGGCAAGAAGCTGGTGGCCTATTACCTGGCCACCGAGCCGCACATCATGAAAGCCAGCGGGGTAGATGAGGACTTGTTGCAGCGGGTGCAGGCGATCATGAGCTGGCCGGCCACCGAGGAAGATTACCTCAAAGCCAGCCAGGTGATCCCAGATGAGGTGGTGCGCAACCTCATGGCCGTTGGCACCGGCGACGAGTGCCGGGCCAAAGTTGCAGAGTACATCCGGGCGGGAGTGACCTGCCCCATCCTCTATCCGATGATGGACGACATTAAGGCCGTGATTGACGCCTTTGCCGATTGGGAGCCGTGAGCCGGCCGCCTATCCGTATCGCCCTTATCGGCGCGGGAATTTTTGCCCGCGAGGTGCATGTTCCGGCCCTGCAGTCACTGGGGCAAACTTTTGAGATTGTGGCGGTCTACAGCCGCACCCAGGCTGTGGCGGCTGCGCTGGCCGGGCAGCTGCCGGGCCGGGTGGAGGTCTACACCGACCTGCCGGCCCTGCTGGCTCGCGCCGACATCGAGGCGGTGGACATTGTCTTGCCCATCACGGTTATGCCCGGAGCGGTGGAATTGGCCTTGCAGGCGGGCAAACACGTCGTCAGCGAGAAGCCGCTGGCCCCGGATGGAGTCAGCGGGCGCCGGCTGCTGGCTATATATGCTGGGTGCGCCGGGCAAGTGTGGCTGGTGGGGGAAAACTGGCGCTATGAGGATGCTTTTGAGCAGGCGGCGGCCCTGATCCAGGGGGGTGAAATTGGCCGCCCGCTGCTGTGCCATACGGCCATCTACAATCCTATTAACCCGGATAACAAATATTATCATACCCCCTGGCGGCGGGCCGGTGACTTTCCGGGCGGCTTTCTGCTGGATGTGGGGGTGCATCATGTGGCCGTGCTGCGCTGGCTCATCGGCGAGATTGCGTCCGTCAGCGCCATCATCGGCCAAATCCGGGCCGATCTGCCCCCGGCCGATACCCTCAGCGCCAGCCTTCGGTTTGAAAATAACGTGGTCGGCGCATACCTGGCCACCTACGCCCTCACCGCGCCTTGGCCGCCGGCCCTGCATATCACCGGTGAAGCCGGCTCGGTGCGGGTGCAGCGCCAGGAGTTGGAGGTGACGGTCAACGGGCAAACCCGCCTGCTGCCGGTAACGCCTCATCGCGGCGTGGCGGCTCAACTGGCCGATTTTGCCGCCGCCATTCGTCTGGGCAAAACTCATCGCAACCCGCCGCAGCAAGCCTGGCAGGATGTGGCCGTCATCGAGGCCATGCTGCGCTCCGCCGAAACCGGCTGCCAGGTGGCCCCGGAACGGCTTGTATCTGGATATTTCAATCGGATTAATTAAAACATCTCTGCGTGCTTTGCGTCCTCAGCGGTGAAATCTTAAATTTGTTGGTCTAAATATCTTGTTAATCCTGTCTGATTTTTAGATGGGGTTGTCCGCGATAGGGTAGTGAGGTTATTAACTTATGGCTGCTCTTGACTACAAGGTAATTGATATCCACGTTCATATCA
>CAZDMM010000654.1:0-4691 GCA_964505845.1 uncultured Caldilineaceae bacterium | reverse complement strand
CCTCACCGCCACCGACGCCAACCGCTTTGCCATTCGCCTGGCCCGCCACATTACCAAACGGCCCTACGTGCTGGTCTTTAACTGGTGCTATCACGGCACGGTAGACGAAAGCTTCATCACCCTCGACGAACACGGCGTCCCCGGCCCGCGCCCCGGCAATATCGGCCCGCCGGTCAACCCTGCCGTAACCACCAAAGTGGTTGAGTTTAACGACCTGCCGGCCCTGGAAGCAGCCCTGGCTCCCGGCGACGTGGCCTGCGTGCTGGCCGAGCCGGTGATGACCAACATCGGCATTGTCCACCCCGACCCCGGCTATCACGACGCCTTGCGCGAGATTACCCACCGCACCGGAACCCTGCTTATCATTGACGAAACCCACACCATCTGCACCGGGCCGAGCGGTTATACCGGCGCTTACGGCCTTGCGCCCGACATGCTGACCCTGGGCAAACCGGTGGGCAGCGGCATCCCCGGCGCGGTCTATGGCTTTAGCCGGGAGGTAGGCCAAAAAATCCGCACCAGCATCGAGCGTGACCTGGCCGACGTGGGCGGCATCGGCGGGACGCTGGCCGGCAATGCCCTCTCCATCGCCGCCATGAAAGCCACCTTGCAGCATGTGCTGACTCAAGAAGCCTACGATCAGACCATTCCCCTGGCCGAGCGTTTTGCCGCCGGGGTCGAGTCGGTCATCAAGGAGATGGGGCTGCCCTGGATTGTCAAACGGCTGGGCTGCCGGGCCGAGTATTGGTTTCGGGCCACCCCGCCCCGCAACGGCGGCGAGGCGGCTGCCGCCGTTGACGCCGAACTGGAACGCTACATGCACCTGGCGGCCCTCAATCGCGGCATTTTGATGACGCCTTTCCACAACATGGCCCTCATCGCGCCCGGCGCCACCGAGGCCGATATTGACTACCACACCCAGGTTTTCCGCGAGAGCGTGGCGGCGCTGCTGGAATAAAGGATTATTGCTGCCGCCCCAAAATATCAAAGTAATGAATCACCGTCTCGATGCCGTTATAAAAATTGGGCAGGTGGAACTTCTCGTTGGGGGCGTGCAGCCGGTCATCCGGCAGGCCAAAACCCATCATCACCACCGGCATGTGCAGCAGTTCAGCCAGCAGACCCACCACCGGAATGCTGCCTCCTTCGCGCTGGTAATAGGGGCGGCGGCCAAAAATTTGCTCATACGCTTTGGCGGCGGCTTCCAGGGCCGGAGCTTCCAGGTCTACTACGGCGGCGTTGCTGCCTGAGAGTATTTTTACGCTAACGTCCATGGTTTTGGGGGCCAGCCGCCGGACGTGCTCGCTGAACAGCCGGGCGATTTCAGCGGCGTCCTGATCCGGCGCCAGGCGCATGCTAACTTTGGCCGTCGCCACTGCCGGGATGACCGTTTTTTGGCCCGCCCCGACGAAGCCGCCTTTGATGCCATGCACATCCAATGTGGGCCGCACACTTTTGCGCTCGGCTACGGTGTAGCCCACTTCACCGGGCCACAGGGCCGGCGCGCCGGTTTCGGCCAAAACTGTCTCGGCCGTAACCAGGCCGTTGTTCAGGGCGGCTCGCTCGGCGGCAGAGAGAGAGCGGACGCGATCATAAAAGCCGGGAATAGCCACCCGCCCGTGGGCGTCGTGCAGAGCCGCCAGCAGCCGGGCCATAGCATTGAGCGGATTTTCTACCACCCCGCCATAGCCGCCAGAGTGTAAATCTTGGGGCGAGCCGCGCAGGGTCACTTCCGTATAAACCAGGCCGCGCACGCCGGTGACCAGGATAGGGGTGTGCGGGTCGCGCATGTGCGTGTCGGAGATGAGGGCGACGTTGGCCCGAAACTGTTCCAGGTGCTGGCGCATGAGCGGCTCCAGGTTGGGGCTGCCCATCTCCTCCTCGCCTTCCAACAAAAATTTAACGTTTACCGGCAGTCGCCCGCCGGTTTTAAGGTAAGCTTCTACGGCCGCCAGGTGGATATACAACTGCCCTTTGTCGTCCGTAGCGCCCCGGCCCATAAGATTATCGCCCTGCACGGTTGGCTCAAAGGGCGGGGTCAGCCACTCTTCCAGCGGGTCAACCGGCTGGACATCATAATGGCCATAGATGATCACGGTGGGAGCGGCAGAACCGGCCTGCAGCCAGTCGGCGTACACTACGGGATGACCCGCCGTAGGCATAATTGTTACATTTTCCAGGCCCAGGGTCGCCATTTTTTGGGCCAGCCAGGCCGCGGTGCGTTGAATATCGGGTTGGTGTTCCGGCAGGGTGCTGATGCTGGGCAGGCGTAAAAACTCTTGCAAAGCCGCCAGATTCTCGCTGCGATGCTGTTGAGCGTAAGTGAGTGCGTGAGTGAGCATGAAAATACAGTGTCCTTTCAAACGTTAAGTTGAATTCCAAATTATATCACCCCCCTTTCTAAAGCCCGAATCTTTGACGGGGAAATTTGGAGAAAAATTTGGCTTAGAGTATACTTTTCGTTTGTATGCTTTACCTTAAGCCTAAAACGTTCTAACGTTTAACGTTAGAACGTTTAACGTTAGAACGTTTAACGCAGGGAGTGAATTTTATCATGAAAGTTTTACTGATTAAAGATGTTGATAATTTGGGGTACGCCGGTGATGTTAAAAAAGTAGCCCCCGGTTTTGGGCGCAACTATTTGCTGCCGCGTGAGATGGCGGTGTTAGCCACGCCGGGCGCGCTGAAACAAGCGGAAACTATTCGCAAAGCTGCCGAGAAGCGCCGCGCTGTTGAAAAATCTGATGCTCAAGCGATAGCCAGCCAATTGGCCGGGTTGGAGTTGCTGTTTGAGCGACGAGCCGGCGAAACGGGCAAACTATACGGTTCCGTCACCTCCGGGGATATTGCCGAGGCGATCAAAGCCAAAACCGGCATTGACCTGGATAAGCGCAAGGTGGCTTTGCCTGAGCCAATCCGGCAGTTGGGCCAGCAGGAAGTACAGATCAAATTGATGATGGAAGTTAACGCCACCATTAAAGCCCAGGTGCTGCCCGAAGGTGGTATTTTGGAGCGAGAGCGCCTGGCCAGGGCTGAAGAGGCCAAAGCGCGCGCCGAGGCCGAAAAAGCCGCTGCGGAGGCAGCCGCTGCCGAAGCTGCGGCGACGACCGAAGCCTGACCTCTCTTTTGTAAATAACCCTCACCCTGACCCCCGCTTGCGCCCCGCCGCGGGGGTATTTTTATTGTTGGCCAGCCCACCTTTTGGTGAATTGGCGCAAAAAAACCGCATCTGTTTGGTGATGCGGTTTTTTAATGGGCGGCTACCTGTTCTGCGCTAAAGCCTGGATCACAGCCGGGTGCAGCGCGCCGTTGCTTACGATGACGCCCTGGTTGTGGCGCATTTTGCGGTGATTGGCAAAATCAAGCGGCTGCCCAAACATGTCGGTCACCCGGCCTCCAGCCTCTTCAACGATAAGCGTGCCGGCAGCGTGGTCCCAAATATTTTCGCGGTAATCGGGCGCATGGGGCGAGGGCAGCCGCAGGTACAGGGCCGCATCGCCGCGCGCCACGGCCCCATATTTGGCCTGGCTGTCCATCCGCAGCGGGGGCCGGGTGATGCCGGTGGCCTGGGCCAGGGCTTCCTGCCGGGCCTGGTCGCCATGCGCCGCCTCGACGCTTTCGGCAAAGCGCAGGCCGGCGGTGTTGGCCCCTGCGGTCACGTGAATCGGGCTGAAGCGGCCGCTGTGCAAGGACGCCATGGCAGCGCCCTGACCGCGCACCGCCACAAAAATGACTCCAAGCTCGCCGTCCGGGGCCGCCAAATTTAAGGGCAGGGCGGGACAGGCCAGGGCGCTCACCTTTACCTCGCCGGCCTCAATCAAGGCCAGGGCAATGGCATATTGATCGTTACGGAGAAAGCCTTTGGTTCCGTCAACCGGGTCCAGCGTCCAAAAGCGCGGGGTGATAGCCCCCTTGCCGGCATCAATCCAGGCGCAAACATCCTGGGAGGTTGCCGCCGGAATAAATTTTTGCACCTGGCGCGTCACCTGGGCTAACATGGCGTTGTTTTCCGGTTTTTGCAATTCGGCCGAATCTTCCTCAGCCACAATCACATCACGTGGGAAGGCCGCCAGCACATGCTGGCACACCATGGCCTGCGCCCCAAAATCGGCCACGGTGACCGGGCTGTGGTCATTTTTGGATAGGGATTCTGCGCCGGCATGGCCGGCGCGCACTGCCATACACAGGCCGGCGGCGCGGGTAACGGCTTCGATGGCGACTTGTTTTTCTGGGGTGTAGTTCACAAAGATTCCTTTACACAGATTCTAATACTTTTGGGGATTCCTGCCAGTTGGCGGGCCTGGTTTCCTGGCGGGCCGGCAGCAGGATGTGAAAGTGGCTGCCGGGGAAGCTCTGTTCATCGTGGCCGGCGCTTTCAACCCAGATTTTACCTTTGTGGGCTTCGATAATGCCTTTGGCAATGGCTAACCCCAGCCCCGGGCCGGCGCCTTTGAAGGAGGTTTTGCCGCTGGAGTGCAGGGCCAGCTCGCCGGTTTGATAGAACTTGGTAAAGATGAGTTCGTGGTAACGCGGGTCTATGCCAATGCCGGTATCGCTGACGATGATTTCCAGGTCGGGGAAGGCCCCGTTGTGCAGGGCGTCTACCCGGCGTCCCACAATGGTAATGCACCCACCGTCTGGGGTGTATTTAATGGCGTTAACGATCAGGTGATAAAAAACCTTTTGCATGG
>CAZDMM010000653.1:0-4693 GCA_964505845.1 uncultured Caldilineaceae bacterium | reverse complement strand
AACCCTGGACGGCCTGCTGCTGGGACGGCCGGACGTTACCTGGAACGCTCTGCGCCATCTGCTATTACCGAGTTTAACCCTGGCCCTGCCCATGATGGTAGCAGTGGGCCGGACGCTCCGCTCGGCCCTGGTCAATGTGCTGCGCCAAAATTATATCCGCACCGCCCGCTCCAAAGGCTTGACCGAATTTCAAGTGGTGGTTCGGCATGCGCTGCGCAACGCCGCCACCGCTCCTCTGGCTATGGTTGGGCTGCAAATTGGCCTGCTCTTTGCCAACATCCTCATAGTAGAGCGCATCTTCTCCTGGCCTGGACTCGGCTTTTACACCGTGCAGGCCCTCGCCAGTTCCGATTTGCCGGCGGTACTGGGGGTGTCGCTGGTATTTGGCGGGGCGTATGTCATCATCAATACCCTGGTTGACCTGCTGCAGGCCTGGGCCGACCCCCGTGTGAGCCTGACTTGATCTTTCGTCAACCTTCCCGGAAGCCGAATTTAGCTTCCGGGAAGGTAAAGAGTACAGCAAGTGGTGATACCAGCCGGGTCATAACTTGATACCTTTAGCCCTTGCCGGTTTGAGGCTATTTCTTTAGAATAATCCCTGCCCTGTGACTTTTCCCCATCGTCAAGCTTACTTCTACCCGTCTAACCATTTCCAATAATGACTTTATCTAATTTTGCGTCTTCATCTTTTATACAGTAAGATTTGTGTTGCATGCTTCTGACATGTCACTTGACTTTGACTGAAATTATCGTCAGCGTTTCAAGAGTAATCTAAGATTATTCCAAAATGTATTGAACGTTAGAATGTTCAACATTCCAACACACCCCAGGAGACGGAGTTAACTCGATGACGCGTTATCATGTAGCGGTAGATATCGGCGGCACCTTCACCGATATCGTGGTGATGGATCATCTGTCCGGCAAGGTGCAAACCGGCAAGGTGCTTTCGACCCCCCAGGACCTATCGGTGGGTATTCTGGAAGGAGTCCGCCGTTTAGCGCCCGACTTTACCGAGATTGATTTTTTTGTTCACGGCACCACCGCCGGCCTGAACGCTTTTTTGGAGCGCAAAGGCGCCCAGGTGGCGCTGATTACCACCGCCGGCTTCCGCGATGTGTACGAGATTGGCCGGGCCAACCGCCCCGATATGTACAACCTCTTCTATCGCAAGCCGACCCCGCTGGTGCGCCGCCGCCACATCTATGAATTACAGGAACGCACCCTCTTTGACGGCTCAATTCTGACCCCCCTGGACGACGCTAACCTGGCCGAGATGGTCGAGCGGATTGCCGCCGGCGGCTATACCTCGGTGGCGGTCTGCCTGCTGCACGCCTACGCCAACCCCCAGCACGAACTGCAAGTGGCCGAGGTTTTCCGGCAGCGGCTGCCCGGCATGTCAGTCTCTCTTTCCCATCAGGTGGCCCGCGAGTGGCGCGAGTATGAGCGCACCAGCACCACCGTGCTCAACGCCTATGTCGCCCCCATCGTGGAGCGTTACCTGGCCCGGCTGGAGTCCAAAGCCTACGAGGAGGGCATGTCCAGCGGGCTGCACATCATGCAATCTAACGGCGGCATTATGACCGCCGCCGCCGCCCGGCAGCACCCCATCCAATCCCTCTTTTCCGGGCCGGTAGGCGGGACGATGGGCGGGGCCAGCCTGCGTGAGCCGCTGCAAAGCGACCATCTGCTGTGCATTGACATGG
Organism: uncultured Caldilineaceae bacterium; assembly: GCA_964505845.1. Taxonomy (GTDB): domain Bacteria; phylum Chloroflexota; class Anaerolineae; order 4572-78; family J111; genus DSQQ01. The sequence continues at coordinate 2,990 of CAZDMM010000653.1, read as the reverse complement.
GGGGCACCAGTTTTGATGTCAGCCTGGTCATCAACGGCCAGCCGGACGTGACCTCCGAAACCTACCTGGAGGGTTTTCCGGTGCTGATGCCGATTGTCAACATCCACACCATCGGCGCGGGCGGCGGCTCGATTGCCTGGCTAGAAGCTGGGGGGCTGCGGGTTGGGCCACAGAGCGCCGGGGCCGAGCCGGGGCCGGCCTGCTATGGCCGGGGCGGCGCGGTTCCCACCGTGACCGACGCCAACGTGGTTTTGGGCCGGATTGACCCCGGCATGTTCCTGGGCGGCGAGATGAAGCTTGATCTTGAGGCGGCCCGGCGCACCCTGTCTACCTTGACCGGAGCTTTAGGGCTAACGGTTGAAACGCTGGCCGAGGGCATCATTGATATTGTCAACGCCAAGATGGCCAACGCTATCCGCGCCATTACGGTGGAGCGGGGCATTGACCCGCGCCAATTTGCGCTGGTGGCCTTTGGCGGGGCCGGGCCGGTGCATGCCGTCTTTTTGGCCCAGGAGTTGAGCATCCCCCGCGTGGTCATCCCCTTCTCGCCCGGCACCTTTTCGGCCTGGGGCATGCTCCACACCGATATCCGGCACGATTTGGTGCGCAGCTTCTATCGCCCGGTCACGGGGGTGGCGGCCGCCGAGGTGGAAGCGGTGTTTAATGAATTGGAAGCCGAGGGCCAGCAGATTTTGCATGCTGAAGGGGTGGCGGCGGAAGCGATGGAATTTATCCGCACGGCGGATATGCGCTACGTGGGCCAGGAATATTTTGTCAACATCCCCATCGCCGGGCAGGTGGATGAGGCCGGTTACGCCGGCCTGCCGGAGCGATTCCACGCCGCTTATCTGACCCGTTACGGCCACAGCAACCCGGAAGAGTCCATCGAGTTTGTCAACTTGCGCATCAGCGCCGTCGGGCGCCTCAGCCGCAAGGTCGGGGCAGCGCCGGCAGACGTGACTCGCTGCCTCATTCAAGCGCCAGAACGCCGCCAGGTCATCTTTGGCCGGGAGCCGCGCGAGACGCAGGTTTTCTATCGGGTTGACCTGCAGCCCGGCAACGTCTTTAGCGGCCCGGCCATCGTGGAAGAACCTTCCTGCACCACCGTCATCCCGCCGAATTATCAAGCCGCCATTGATGCTTATGGCAACATTGTGATTACGCTGCGGGGAGTGGAGCATGCCTGATCCCATCACCGTTGAAATTTTGCGCAACGCGCTCAACTCCATTGCTTTGGAGATGAACGCCAACCTGGCCCGCAGCGCCTTCTCGCCCATCATTTATGAGATGAAGGATTGCAGCGTGGCCTTGTTCAATGAAAAGGCCGAGTTGCTCGGCCAGGCGCCGGGCCTGCCCATCTTTTTAGGGGCGCTGGATGAGGCGGTCAAAATTGTGCGTGACCATTACACCTCGCGCGGCATTTTTGAGGGGGATGTTTACGCCCTCAATGACCCGTATCTGGTTGGCTCGCACCTCAACGATGTCACCGTCATCTCACCCATTTTCTATCAAGGGGAACTGGTCGGTTTTACGGCCACCAAAGCGCACTGGCTAGATATGGGCGGCAAGGATGCCAGCGTGTCGGTGGATACCACCGAGATTTACCAGGAAGGGTTGCGCCTGGGGCCGGTGCGCCTGTACAAAGCCGGCCAGCCCCAAACCGATATTCTGGACATCATCGCCCGCAACAGCCGCCTGCCCCGCTCCATCATCGGCGATATGAACGCGCAGGTGGCCGCCTGCCGCACCGGCGAGCGGCGCTACCAGGAATTGTTGGGCCGCTTTGGCCTGCCAACAGTGCGTGAGGCGGTGACGGAAATTTTTGCTCAGGCCGAGCGAGCCGACCGCGAGGCGGTGGCGGCCATCCCCGACGGCGAATACACCTCCGAGGGTTATTTGGATAGCGACGGGCACAGCCTGGAGCCGGTTTTTGTGCGGGTCAAAATCACGGTATCCGGCTCAAATATGCACATTGACCTGACCGGCTCCAGCCCGCAGCGGCAGGGCTGCACCAACTGCGGGGTAGCCCAAACCATCTCCGGGGCGCGGCTGGCCTACAAATTTTTAATCAACCCGCACCACCCGCCCAACGGCGGCCACTTTCGCTGCTTGAGCCTGACCGTTCCCCAGGGCACGTTGTTCCACGCCCAGGAGCCAGCGGCCTGCTTGTACTATGGCCCTCAGATTGGCTTGATGATTGAGCTGATCCTGCAAGCTTTGTCGCAGGCCGTGCCGGAGCGCATCCCGGCCGGCCAACCTTCTGACCAGATGAACTTCATCATGATGGGGCGCACCGCCGAGGGCGGCCTGTTTGTCACCGGCGAGGCCAGCGCCGTGGGCTGGGGGGCGCTGCCGCATGACGACGGTCTGAATGCGATGGTCAACTACATGGCCGGCGATTTAAAGAACATTTCGGCGGAGGTGGAAGAAGCCAAGTATCCCCTGCGCGTGCCCTGCCGCACCCTGGAAACCGACAGCGGCGGTGCGGGCAAATACCGGGGCGGGCTGGCTTTGATTAAGGAATACCAGCCCATCGCGCCCAACTGCCGCTTGTTGTTGTGGTTGGAGCGCACGGTCACACCCGGCTGGGGCGTCGCCGGAGGCATGGCCGGGACGACCGCTCGCTGCCTGGTAGACCCCGGCAGCCCCAATGAGGTCAGGCTCAAGAAGGCCAACCACCGCCCGATTCCGCCCGGCACGGTGGTGCGCTGCTACACTGCCGGCGGCGGCGGCTACGGCCCGCCCTGGGAGCGTGAGGTGCAGCGGGTGGTGGATGATTTGCTGGACGGCTACATCTCTCGCGCCGCCGCCGAGCAGCAGTACGGCCTGCGTTTTCGCAACGGAGGGCTGGAGGTAGATGAAGCCGCCACGCGCCGGGCCAGGGAGCAGATGGCTCAGGTAGCTAAAGCCCATTCTCAGTAGCGCCAAAATTACCTGTAGCGGCGGCGTGGGGGCCGCCGCTACGCAGGCGTGGGAACCTGCTCCGCCGC
>CAZDMM010000652.1:0-4693 GCA_964505845.1 uncultured Caldilineaceae bacterium | reverse complement strand
GTGACCGCGGCGGAACTGGCCCGCACCTGCCGGCCCGGCGGACGCATCGCCATGGCCAACTGGACGCCGGGCGGTTTCATCGGCCAGATGTTCAAGATTGTGGGCAAACACGTCCCGGCGGCCCCCGGTATGCCCTCGCCGCTGCTGTGGGGGGATGAGGCCATCGTCCGCGAGCGCTTCAACGGCAGCGCGGCCCAGCTGCACCTCACCCGGCGCTCTATCACCTTCAATTTCCCTTTCAGCCCCTCTGAGGTGGTGGAGAGCTTCCGCCGCTACTACGGCCCCACTTACAAGGCTTTTGGGGCGCTGGATGAGGCCGGCCAGGCGGCCCTGCGCCAGGAGTTGGAGCAGCACTGGGCGGCCCACAACCAATCCGGCAATGGCGTGACGCGGGTGGAGTCGGAATACCTGGAGGTGGTGGCCGTTCGGGCCGCATAAGTTAAACCGGCAAAATCAGTCACAAATCGGGGCGACCCCGAGGGTCGCCCCGAGACAAAAAATTAGTGATAGTGACGGGGATATCTCCGTCATTATTATGTACGGTTATACCGTCAAATTTTGTGGAGCGCCTTTTGGTGCGCTGACAGGAACGTTCCTGGCGCGTTTGAGTCGTATAGTGAAGGCATCAGGCAAACTTAACTTAATCAAAAAACGGGATAGATCATGGAACACCCAGACTTATTGTTAAAGCTGCATGAATATGAGCATCGGGATCGCGTGCGCGAGGCTGAAACCTGGCGGCTGGCCCAGGCCGCCCGGCAGCAGCGAGCCGGATATGTGGGCCAATTCCTACAGCGTTTGATTATGGCTGCCCGGCAGCGCTGGCGGTTTCAGGCGCGTCCCAAACCGGTCAAGCCTGACCTGGCTAACCTGCCTCGATGAGGAGAATTCAATGAGAAACTTATTACAGACCACAGCCGCCCGAGCGATTGGCTACCTTGAAGGTCTTGATGCTCGCAGTGTGGCCCCTACGGCTGAAGCCATAGCCGGGCTGGAAAGATTCGATGAGACGTTGCCTGCTCATCCCAGTGAGCCTGAAACTGTCCTGCAACTGCTGGATGAGATTGGCTCGCCGGCCACCATAGGCAGCGCCGGCGGGCGCTTCTTTGGCTTTGTAATCGGCGGTTCGCTCCCGGCGGCGCTGGCCGCTAACTGGTTGGCCAGCGCCTGGGATCAAAACAGCGCCCTCTATCGCGTTACCCCCGGCACGGCTCGGTTAGAGCAAATCGCCTTGCAGTGGCTTTTGGATGTACTTCACTTACCGCCCACCGCGGCTGGGGCCTTTGTTAGCGGGGCGACGGTGGCCAACTTTACAGCTTTAGCCGCCGCCCGCCACGCCGTACTCAGCCGGGCCGGCTGGGATGTGGAAGGGCAGGGCTTGTTTGGCGCACCGCTCATTACCGTCGTCGTCGGGGCTGAAGCCCACCCAACCCTCTTCAAAGCTTTGGGGCTGTTGGGGCTGGGCCGGCAGCGGGTCGTGCAAGTACCGGTAGATCATCAGGGGCGGATACGACTTGAGGCATTGCCGCCCCTGGCCGGCCCCACCATTGTGTGCGCCCAAGCCGGCAATATCAATACCGGCGCTTTTGATCCCATCCGCGATATTTGTGCCTACGCCCACCAAGCCGGGGCCTGGGTGCATGTGGATGGCGCTTTTGGGCTGTGGGCTTTAGCCACACCCGCCCTGGCTCACCTGACCCGTGGCCTGGAACAGGCCGACTCCTGGGCCACCGACGCCCACAAGTGGCTCAACGTGCCCTATGATTCTGGCCTGGCTTTTGTCCGCGAGGCCGAAGCGTTGCGGGCCGCTATGGCCATCACCGCTGATTACCTACCCACGGCCACCGCCCAGCGCAACCCCGCCGATTACACCCCGGAGCTTTCACGGCGGGCGCGTGGTGTTGAGGTCTGGGCGGCGCTGCGCTCACTGGGCCGCTCTGGGCTGGCCGATTTGATTGAACGCTGCTGCCGTCACGCCCGGCGCTTTGCGCAGGGATTGAAAGCCGCCGGATATGAGGTTCTCAACGACGTAGTCCTGAATCAAGTATTAGTTTCATTTGGCGATGCCGCCACCACGAATCGGGTTATCGCTGACATCCAGGCTGATGGAACCTGCTGGGTCGGCGGTACCGTGTGGCAGGGACAGACAGCCATGCGGATTAGCGTGAGTTCCTGGAGTACCACTGAGGCTGATGTGGAGCGCAGCCTGGAGGCGATGCTGAGAATTGCCTCCAAACATACCCAACCTGTCAAACCTGGGCTGCTTTTGCCCGTGTAAAAGGCGGTTTGCCCGCCAAACCGAAGAATAATAGATCAAGTTTTCAAGGAAGTTGCAAAATGATAAAGCATGGATGGATTTCAACCCTATTGCGAAACACGCTGGTCTGGTGGAGCCTGACTTTCATCGCGGTGGTTGTCGCCGGTTTCTCATTGGCCGGGCCGGCCCAGGCGGCCGGGGTGGTAGGGAATGGTACATCGGCCAGTTGCACTGAGGCCGCCCTCGATGCGGCGCTGGCCGGCGGCGGCACGGTCACGTTTAACTGTGGCGGAGTGAAGACCTTTACCTTCACCACCGAGAAGGTCATCACCCAGGATACCGTAATTCAGGGGACGCCGGGCTTCAACTTTGGCCTCCACTTTAGCGGCAACGCCGCCACCCGGCTCTTTCGGGTGATGGCCCCGGCCAAATTGACTTTGAATGACCTCACCCTCGAAAAGGGGTACAACCCCAACGATGGCGGCGCCATCCTCAACCTGGGCACGCTGGCGCTGAACAATGTTCAGGTTGAGAACAATACCTCACGAACCTGTGGCGGGGCCATTTGGACCCAGGGGGCGGTCATTATCGCCAACAGCCGTTTTGAAAACAACAGCGCTGTGACCGGGGGCGGGGCCATCTGCACCAGCGCCGGCGGCGCCCCTGCGCTGCAAATTACCAACAGCCGCTTTCGGACCAATGGGGCGGCCCAGGCAGGCAGCAATGTTGGCTACGGCGGGGCGCTCGCTCTGAACGCAACGGCCACGCTCATCGCTACCAACACCGAGTTCTTCGGTAACAAGGCCCAATTTGGCGGCGCGCTGGCCATTCTACCGGGCGCAGCGGCCACAGTGCGCGGCGGACTGAACATCATCGCCTTTGACAGCAACTCAGCCACTCACAGCGGCGCTGCAATCTACAATCTGGGTACCTTCAGCGCCTACAACACCCAGATCCTGCGCAACGAAATCCCGCGCAGCATTACGGTTAATGGCTTTGGCGGCGGCATTGCCAGCCTGGGAACCCTGACCCTCCACAACAGTTTTGTCATCAACAATCTAGGGCGATTCGGCGGCGGGCTGTACCTGGGTGGTGACCCGAATAGCTCGCGCACCGACCTCCAGCAGGTGCGCATCACGGGCAATGAGGCGACCGTGACCGGCGGCGGCATCTTTGTGAATACCAACCCCCTGACCGTGACGAACACCGCCTTTGGTTTTAACCGGGCTGAGGGGAGCGGCGGCGGCCTGGCCTGCTCCCAGTGCGCCCGGCTGCGGGTGTCGAACTCGGTTTTTATTACCAACACGGCTGCTTATGGGGGCGGCTTGTATGTGAGCGCGGCGGCGGTGGGCGGTTATGTCCATGTGGAGAGCGTAACCTTCAGCGGCAACCAATCCACTACCAGCCGGGGCGGCGGCGTTTACAATCAGGGCAACCTGGAGCTGTATTTCAGCACCCTGGCCTATAATGGCAACGGCATTCACAGTTTCTCGGGCGCTAACACCCGGCTGCGCAGCTCGGTGCTGCACAACCCCGGCTATACCAATTGCGGCAGCGAAGGCAACGTGCAATACAGCAACGACGGGGCCAACCACGTCAGCGACGATAGCTGCGGCCCGGCCTTCGCGGCCAAGGGTGATCCCAAGCTCGGCCCACTCCAACTTGAGACCCAGCAGCAATATTGGTTCACCCAATTCCACTTACCGCTGGCGGGCAGCCCACTCATCAATCTGGGGCACAGCGCCTGCCCGGCGCGCGACCAACGCGGCGCACTGCGACCTGATGCCTGCGACATCGGTGCGGTGGAGTTTGGGGGACTGGTGAGTGCGCCAAGTAGCGGCAACATCTACCTGCCCCTGGTGTTGAAATGAAACCTATAATGCAGGAGAACTATACCGATGGGCGCTAATATGATCCAGGCAAAATATGATGAATTAGAAAGTATTGCCGCTCGTTTTGGCCGGCGGGCCGAAAGCATTGCTGACATGAGCAGCCGCCTGCGGCAGAATGTAGAGCAGCTCAGGCATGGCGACTGGATTGGAAAAGGGTCGGAAGCTTTTTTTAAAGAAATGGACAGTGAAGTTATACCGGCGCTGGACCGATTAATCCATGCGCTGCGACAAAGCCAAAGTACCGTTAACGAGATTATTGCTATCGTGCAACAGGCCGAAGAGGAAGCGGCGCGCCCATTTACCGGGGAAGCCTCCGGGCTGCCTGCGGGTTCTGCTGTGGGCAACATCGTCAAAGAGGTTGTTGAGGACGTGGTACGTCAAGCGGCCGGGGGGTCTCAAGGCTCTTCTGTCGCCGGCATCGTCAAAGAGGTTGTTGAGGACGTGGTGCGGCAGGGGGGCGGGGGGTCTCAAGGCTCTGCTGTAGTCACATCCGAAAAAGTTTAGAATGAGAACTGGGGGCGCCAGTTGGGCGGGGGGGCCCATG
>CAZDMM010000651.1:0-4698 GCA_964505845.1 uncultured Caldilineaceae bacterium | reverse complement strand
CTTTGAAACCCCACTGGCCCCACCACCCCAACAATAGAAGGTGCTTTCAAAATAATCACTTTTGCAACAAGCAAATTTATGGTATAATCTGACCAGAATCAGTTTTATCTTGTCGCCTAAGGAGGAAGAGCGGCGGATGCGTCCGCAGAGTAACCGGGTTGTTGAATTAAGAATTCCCAGTGAGCTAGGTTACGAGAAAATTGCCAGAGAAGCTGTGGCTACCGTGGCGCGTCGTCTTAGTTTTGGGGAAGATAAGATTGAAGATATTAAAACAGCTATTAGTGAAGCCTGTACAAATGCGATTCGTTACGGCAGTGGCTCCGACGCCCGGATGAAAGTAGTGGTTGTTTTGACGGCCGACGAGGAAAAACTGGATATTTTAATCAAAGACCCCGGTGCTGGCGGTTCTCCTCCATCTGATATTAATATCCCCGATATCAATGGGATGATTGAAGGCAAAGCTCGTTTTGGAGGAATGGGCTTATATATCATTCGAGAACTGGTTGACGAAGCTGGCTTTGTTCAGGGTGATGATGACGACGAAGGCAACCAATTTCGAATGGTCATTTATCGAGTAGACGACGAAACTAAAGTCGAAGGTACCGCTTCGGCCAATAAGGGAGGCACTAAGTCATGAGTGACGAGATCCAGGTCTCGGTCTGGACGGAAGGCAGCGCCACCGTGATAGACCTGGTGGGCGATGTAACAACGTTTGCCGAAGAGGCTATTAATCAAGCCTATCAGGGCGCTTCATCCGAGGGAGCAACCAATATCATCTTCAATTTTCGTGAGAATGATTATATCAATAGCGCCGGCATTGCTATTTTAATTGGGGTCGTCACCGAAGCCCGTAAGCGGGATCAAAGATTGTTGATGACCGGTTTGAGCGCCCATTTTCAAAAAATCTTTCGCATGGTTGGCTTAACGCAGTATGCCGACCTTTTCCCCACGGTCAAAGATGCTTTGGCCTCGCTTAACGGAGGCAACGGCGCTGAGTAATTTTGAGGCTGATGACCTCAAAAGGCCGCCTGGTCAAGGCGGCCTTTTTTGTTGCAGCCTCGCTTTTGAATCCTCTAAAGAACAGGCTAATCCGGTAGAGCCTGGCTTAAAAAGCGCAGAGCATTGCCTCCCATAATGGCGGCGGCCTCCTGGTCAGAAAAACCGGCAGCCAACAGCGCCCGGTAAAATTTGGGCAAAAAGCTGGCGTCAATAACCTCAGCCTGAGTTTCTTCTAAATTTATGCCTAAGGTAGCCTGTTCTTGGGCGCTCAAAGCCATGTTGGGTAAATAATTGGTAAAATCTGGCCCCAGGGCCAGGTGCTCAAGACCAACCAAATCGGCCATGTGGCGAATATGGTGCAACAATCCCGGCAGCAACTCGTCTGGCCGGGCAGCGACAAACCCCCAATAGAAATTGAGGCCCACCAGCCCACCTCGCCCGGCCAAAGCTTTAATTTGGGCATCGGTCAGGTTGCGGTGATGGGGATGGACAGCCGCACTGTTGGAGTGGCTGGCCAGGACTGGCCCCTGATGATGCTCCAGGGCTGACCAAAACCCCGCCTCGTTCAAATGAGAGACATCCAACATCACCGGGTAATGGGCCAGTTGGTCCACCAACTGCCGCCCCAGCATGCTTAACCCTGCCCCGGTATCTTCGCCGCTGCCCTCTGCCAGCGAGTTGGCTCGATTCCAGGTGAGACCGAGCATGCGCAGGCCCAGCTCAAAAAACAGGCGGAGCAGCCCCACGTCTCGGCCAAACGCTTCTGCGCCTTCCATGGCCAGAATAACGCCAATTTTGTCGCTGCGCAGTACGGCGGCCAGGTCGGCCCTGGTTTTGATAACGGCAAAATGAGCGCAGGCTTCGTCCATCTCTTCTAAAAAGGCGTTGATAATCAGCAGGGTTTGGCGGAGCGCCGCTTCGGGCAGGTTGAACGAGTCAAAATAAATGGGCAAAACCTGAACTTTAACCCCTGCCTGGCGCAACGCCGCCAAATGGTACTTTTCCAACGTGCGCCGCTCGCCTCCAAAGGTGCGCCGGTGGGTTACGTCATACAGAATATCGCCGTGTAAATCTACAATTGGGGGTACGCTCATCCCAACGCCTCTATGGTTGAATTTTTCATCACTTCAGCCATTACCGTGGTGGCATAGGCTCCTGGCTGCAATTCAAAAGAAACCAACAAGCCATCATCCCACCACACTTTAGCCTGTTTTAAATGAATCCGGTAAGGACGCCGCGCTCCTTGCAGCTTTAAGCGGGGCAGTTTGAAATCGTTGATGGTTAAGCCCCTGGCAGCCAGGATGGCTTGTTCTTGCTGGCCGGGTGCTCCCTGGGCCAGCAGGGTTTTGGGGCCAAAAAGTGGGCCGGAGGGGCTAATTTCAAAACGGTCGGCGCGGGGCTGTTCTACCGCTACATCCTGGACAATGAAGCAGGCCCCTTTGCCGTGAATATAGGCCACATCGCCACCTTGCAGCCGGTCCAGGCTGTCCAGCCGTTTGACCAGCAGCTCATTAAACAGCTCAGATTGAAAGGCTGACACAAAAAAGCTCATAATTTTTGTATCCAGGGCCTCAATGGCCGCTTCTGACGGGCCTCCCGCCTTGACCACGGCCGCCAACACGCGCCGTTCATCCGGTAAATTGCCGGGCCACTGCGCCAGCGCCTCGGCCAGACGGTCCTCATCAACCAACTGCCGGGCGGCCTGAATATGGGGGGCCTCGTAGGGCTGGGGCCGGCCTAAATACTCTGCTACAAAATTGGCCGTATCGCCCCGAATCAACAGCTCGCCCAGGAGATGGGTGTTGGCTCGCCGGCCAAAACGCTGTTCGCCAAAAAAATTGGGCACACCCTTCTCGGTCAGCGTGGCTAAAATTGCTTCAGCCAGCGGTAAAGCTGCCTCAGTAACCTGGCGCACCCGGATGACAAAGCGGTTGCCGGCTAAATGGCCGATTTTGAGTTTATTTTGGTGACGATTTACCCGCAGAATCTTGAGGTTGGGCAAATTAATCGCCGCAACGGCTTCGGGGGTGGCCCGGTCAATTGAAAAGGTTTGACGGGTTATCGCATGCGCATCCTTCAGACCGGCGTAGCCGATAGCGCCGGGTGACATGTTCAAAGCGCGAGCCAGGATATTGATAGCCGCATAGGTAGAGAGGCCGCGCTTTTCTATCTCTACATAAATGTGCTGTCCCTGCCCGGAGGGATGGTACAGGGGGATTTCCTCAACAAAAAAATCTTCCGGCTCGGCTTTGAGCTGGCCTCCGATGCCGGGTTGGCCGGCCGTAAGATAAGGCAAACGCAGCGTCATGGGGAACTTGAGGGGCCTGACTGTACCGGCCACACCTTAAAAGGATTTCCAATCACTTAATTTATTCTCCATTTCACCCATCAGATTGGTGGCATAGCGCTCACACTCGGCAAAGCGAGGCCAGCCAGCGTCGCTCACCTCAACGGCGTCGGCAAAAATTCTGGAGGCCCGGCGAATTAAATTTTGGACTTTGGGATGGTTAAGCGGGATGCCGGTTTGGATTTGAGCCTGGATGGCCGCAATTTCGCCCAGCCCTTCCAGGTACAGGCGATCCGCTTTTTTATAATCGGGGGCGGCCGGTCGGGAGCTTGGGGCGGCTTCAGCCGGGGCCAAAAACTGTTCCAGGTCTTCGGCGGGGCTGGTTTGGCTAAAAACTGTGCCATCGGGCAAAATGGTACCGTCGAGCTTGGCTTCATCTAATTTGGCTTTCCACCACCATTTACCCGGATCGGTTCCCTTCAACGAAGTATTTTTAAGGTTAGCGCCCTCAAAATTGGCCGAGGCAATAATAGAGCCGCCCAGGTCTACGCCTTCCAGATTGGCCCAGCGCAAATCCGCACCGCTCAAATTGACGGAGCGCATAATTGCGCCTCTAAAATCGGCCCCCTTTAAATCGGCGTTAGATAAATTGGCCCCTTTGAAGTTAGCCCCGCGCAGATTGGCGGCGCTAAAACTGGCTTTTTGTAAAATGGCTTTTTCAAAGTTGCTGCCCGTCAGGGTAGTACCTTCTAAAATAATGCCGCTTAACCTGCTTTTGGCAAAGTTTCCGGGCGGGTCAACCGTAAAACCCTTAAATTCTCGATACCCACTCTTGTATTGGCGAATAATATCTTCGGCGGTTTTCTTTTTCATTGAGGTTACTCCGTCGCGTAGTCGTTGCGGTAAGCCCAGGCTTGCCCCTACCCTTGAATTTTGTCTATCTTTACTATTCCGATTATAACATTCATATGCCCAAGTGCAAGTCATCCATTCTTTGAAGGAGTTCACATCTTGGAAAAGCCGTCAATTAAAAGCATGAATACCATTCTTTACTGCCGCAGGTGGCCAGAAACCGTCAGTTTTTATCGCGATATCTTGCAGTTGGGGATTAGCTTTGCTTCTGATTGGTTTATTGAATTTCGAGTCAACGAGACTGCTTTTTTAAGCGTGGCCGATGAACGACGGGCCAGCATTAAGAGCAGCGCCGGAGCCGGTTTGACTATCACCTGGCAGGTGGATGATATTGATGCAGCCTGGCGCTACCTGCACAGCCAGGGAGCAGAGCCGGGGCCAATCAAAACCCACGCCTGGGGAGACCAGGTTTTTTATTTTTATGATCCAGAAGGGCATCGTTTGGAGCTGTGGTCGTTTAAAAGAGGAACCGGCAGGTAAGGGGGGGTACCTGCCGGTTT
>CAZDMM010000650.1:0-4708 GCA_964505845.1 uncultured Caldilineaceae bacterium | reverse complement strand
CAATTGCAACTCATTTTGGTCACACCCAAAGGATTTCGCCATGCCAAAATTGGCCGGGTTGTTCATAAGGGCCTTAAACTTTGGTTGAATTTGGCGCAAAAATTTCAAAATGGCGTCAGCATTGCGTAACTTATACTCACGTTTTAGATACTCCCAAAAAGCAATTAACTCCGGGATGGTGTGGTCGGCGTCATCGGGTGAAAAAGTGGACACCTTGCGCGGAAATAACTCCGTGACCACTTCCTCAACCTGGTGTTGGGTCATTTTCGGCAGCACCGCGCCGGTGTAATGGTAGCCATAATCAATCAGGCAATGAATCCAAAAACCGGGTTCCGGGTCTACCTTGAGCCACTCCTGCCCTTCGGGCGAGTTGAGGAATAATTCCATCAATTCATCCTCGTACTCCGCCAGGGCCTCTTCAGTTTCCTCCTCATCGGGGTCAAGTTTATCAAGCTGATGAATATCAAAGGTCATAGTTGGTCTGTCCTAAAAATAGCTTTTTGGAGTGCAAAAGCTGTAGCTTTTGCACTCCAAACACAAGTGTGCGACGAAATTACTTGTGCCAGTAAAGCGGCAAAAATTAAAACAATTTGCCAAAGCCTGTGCCGCCGGGTAAGCTATAGTCAACGTCATTATATAACCAATTTTCCAAAAAAGCGACCCTTTATGACCGCTTCAGCCATTGTTGAACTCCAAAATCTCACCAAAACCTACACCGAAGGCAAAACCAGCCGGACGATTTTAAGCCACATCAACACCACCTTTAACGCCGGCGAATTTGTGCTGCTGCTGGGCCAGAGCGGCTCTGGCAAAAGCACCCTACTCAACCTCATCAGCGGTATTGACGCCCCCGACAGCGGCGAGGTGCTGGTCAATGGCGTGGCCATCAATCGCCTCAACGACCGCCAACGCACCTTGTTCCGGCGGGAGCACATCGGCTTTATCTTTCAATTCTTCAACCTGATTCCCACCTTGACCGTCTTTGAGAACATCACCTTGCCCATGCAGCTCAACGGCGGGGTCAACCGGGCCAAAGAGACGGAGGTGCGGCGTTTGCTGGAGCGGGTCAGCCTGACCCACCGCCAGGATGCCTTTCCCGACCGGCTCTCCGGCGGCGAGCAGCAGCGCGTCGCCATCCTCCGCGCTATCGCCCACAACCCCACCCTACTGCTGGCCGATGAACCCACTGGCAACCTGGACGAAGACACCGGCCGCACCATCATGCAACTGCTGCTGGAACTGACCCGCCAGGCCAACAAAACCCTGATCATGGCCACCCACAACCCAGAAATCATTCCCCTGGCCGATAGGGTGTATCGAATCAAACATGGGGAATTAATATTAACCCGATAATGCGTAGTGCGTGTTGCGTAAGTTTACGGAACACGCACCACGCACCACGCCACGAGAATGATATTTTACGCCTATGAGCAGACCTTCCCACTTCACCCTCCTCGCCCTGCGCCACTGCACCCGGCATCCCATCCAAAGCCTGCTGCTGATTGTGGGCGTAGCCCTGGGCGTGGCCATGATTGTAGCCATTGACCTGGCTAACAGCAGCGCCAGCCAGGCTTTTGCCCTGTCCACCGACAGCATTGCCGGCAAAGCGACCCATCAAATTGTGGCCGCCCCCGCAGATATACCCACCTCTCTATACGAAAAGCTGCGGCTGGAACTGGGCCTCCGGGAGATTGCGCCGGTCGTCACCGGGCTGGCCCTGCTGGCCGAGGCCAACAACCTGCCCCTGCAAATTTTGGGGGTTGACCCCTATGCCGAAGCCCCCTTCCGCAACTACCTGGGCAGCCAGGGCGGCAGCCTGTCGTTGGAGGCGCTGGTGCAGCTTCAAACCCAGCCCAACACCATCCTGCTGCCGGCCCAGTTGGGCCAACAGTACAGCCTCTCCCCCGGCGATACATTGACCCTGATTGCGGACGGCCGCCGCCAAACTGTCACCCTGGTGGGCCTGCTGCAGCCGGGCGATGATTTGAGCCAGCGCGCCCTGAGCGGCCTGATCCTGTGCGATCTCAGCACCGCCCAGGAAATTTTGGGCACGGCCGGCCGCCTGAGCCACATTGATTTGATCCTGCCGGAAAACATCGATACCCGGCCCATTGTGGAGGCCCTGCCGCCCAACGCTCGCTTGCAGCCGGCGGCGCTGCGCAACGCCACCCTCAAACAGATGACCGCCGCCTTTGAACTCAACCTGTCGGCCCTGAGCTGGCTGGCCCTGATTGTGGGTATGTTCCTCATCTACAACACCATCAGTTTTTCGGTGGTGCAGCGCCGCCCGGTGCTGGGGGTGCTGCGCTGCCTGGGCGTGACCCGGCGCGAGATTTTTGGCCTGGTGCTGACCGAAGCCCTGGCCCTCAGCGCCATCGGCGCGGCCATTGGGTTAGGGCTGGGCGTGGCCCTGGGGCGCGGGCTGGTGGGGCTGGTAACGCAAACCATCAACGACCTCTTTTTTACCCTGACCGTGCAAAGCGTGTCGCTTTCACCCTTCACACTGTACAAAGGCTTTGTGGCCGGCCTGACCGCCGGGCTGGTGGCCGCCTTCCTGCCGGCCTGGGAAGCCACCACCGTGCCGCCCAACGCCGCCCTCAAACGCTCCGAGGGCGAGGCTCGCTGGCAGCGCTGGCTGCCCATGTTGTCGCTGCTGGGGGTCGGGCTGATGCTGGGCGGATGGGGCTTGCTGGCGCTGTCGGGCCGGAGTTTGCCGGTCAGCTTTGTGGCCCTGTTCATGCTGCTCCTGGGCGCGGCCCTGCTGACCCCCTGGCTGACCAAACTACTGATGAAAATTATTCGCCCGCTGACCCAGCGCGTTCTGGGGATTTTGGGCGTGATGGCCCCTCGCGACATCGTGCGCTCCCTCAGCCGCACCTCTGTCACCATCGCGGCGCTGATGCTGTCGGTGGCGGTCATCATCGGGGTCAGTATTATGATTGACTCCTTCCGCAATACGGTGGTCACCTGGCTGGATAACGTGCTGGCCGCCGATATTTACATTAGCCCGGCCGGGCAGGCCGCCCGTGTGTCTGGCCAGATTGACCCGGCCTTCATCGAGCAGGTACGAGGGGTAGAGGGCGTCAGCCAGGTATCGCTGCTACGGGCGGCGACGGTGTTTGCGGATAATGGGGAATCGGTGGAGGTGCGCGCCTTTAGCCCGCAGCCCAACGAAACGCGGCGGCCTTTTTTGTGGGCTGATGGCTCGGCCGAGGAGGTTTTTGCGGCCCTGGATGAGGGCGCGGTGATTGTATCCGAGGTGTTTGCCCGGCGAAAAGGACTGCCGCTCAATGCCCCTTCGACGTTAACTTTGATGACCGACGCCGGGCCGCACACCTTTCCGGTAGCCGGCATTTTTTATGATTACGCCGCGCCCGAATTGGGCTACATGCTGATGCGGCTGCAAACCTATCAACAATACTGGCAAGACCGGGCCATCTCTAACG
This sequence comes from uncultured Caldilineaceae bacterium, assembly GCA_964505845.1. Classification (GTDB taxonomy): domain Bacteria; phylum Chloroflexota; class Anaerolineae; order 4572-78; family J111; genus DSQQ01. Next base: position 1,262 of record CAZDMM010000650.1, on the reverse strand, counting down.
TGGGTCTCTTCCTCACCCCGGAGCGGGTGGGCCAGGCCGACGCCCTCACCCAGGAGCTGCAGGCCCGGTTTGCCGGCCAATACGCCCTGGAAATCACCTCGAATCGCGGCGTTAAGGCAGCGGCGCTGGTGGTGTTTGACCGCACCTTTACCATCACCGCCGCCCTGCGCCTGCTGGCGACGTTGGTGGCCTTCATCGGGGTGCTCAGCGCGCTGATGTCGCTGCAATTGGAGCGCACCCGCGAGTTAGGCACGCTGCTGGCTAACGGTATGAGTATGCTGCAATTGTGGGTCAAAACCCTGCTAGAAACGGCCCTGATGGGCCTGACCGCCGGGCTGCTGGCCATGCCGCTGGGCCTGATTCTGGCCCTCATCCTCATCTATGTCATCAATTTGCGCTCCTTTGGCTGGTCGCTGCAACTGCACCTGAACCCCACCATCTTCCTCACCGCCCTGGGCGTGGCCCTGGCCGCCGCCCTCCTGGCCGGGATTTACCCCGTCATCCGCTTGAGCCGGCTGCAAATTGCGATGGCGCTGCGGGAGGAATAAAAGGGAAGGTTGGAAGGTTGGGGGAAGGATTGGAAGGATGGATATTGTCACCCCTCCATCCATCCTTCCATCCCTCCATTTATGACCGCTGTTTCGGCATCCGCAGCGGCGCCTCAGAACCATCATGCGGCTGCTGGGCCACCAGCAGTTGGGATAAGAAATCGCTCTTTTCCGGCACCAGGTTTACTTTGGCCTTGCTTTCGATGATTTTCTCGGTTTCCAAAACCTCGAACATGGCGTTCAAGACTTCCGGGTCCTGACTAATTTCTTGCAAAGCCGCGCCGACAATCAGCGGGCGCATGGCGTTGGCGCGGGCAAACTCCACCGCCGCCTGGCGCTCGGCGGTGCTGGTGATGATGCTAACCCGGTTGGCCCCATCCTGCTTGATGGCCGAGGTGACCTGGCGCAGCCGGTTGACCACCTTTTCCTCGATCTGCCGGATCATGCCCACATCCCGAAAATGCACCTTGCGCACGTAGACCGAGCCAAGCTGGTAGCCCCACTCGTTGGAATGGGGCGACACCTCGGCCCGCACCGCCTGGCTCATGGAGTGGCGATTCTCCAGCATGTCGGCCAGGGGCATATTGCTCAGGGAACGCACGGTGGCGCTGCTCACGTTAGCCGCCAGCGAGCCGCGCGGGTCGGCATTTTTGAAGAGATAGGCCACCGGGTCGCTGATGAACATCTCGTACCAGATGCCGATGCCCATCGGCG
>CAZDMM010000649.1:0-4714 GCA_964505845.1 uncultured Caldilineaceae bacterium | reverse complement strand
GTCAGCCACAAAAGGCGGCCCGTAGACCGGCGCAAAGATGGTGGTGCGCCCACCCAGGGTCAAGTTGTTGGCGGGGTTGCGGGCCAGTTGGGTAAAGGTGGGCGGGGCCTGGCGCACAAAGTGCATCAGGGTATCCTCATCAATCCGCACCAACTCTCCTTCTACTTTAGCCCCATTGGCTTTAAAGGTTTCGCGGGCCGGGGGATAATCTATGATGAGGATGCCGGGGTCTTGAAGCAGGCGCATCGAAGCACGGTGAACAGCTTCGACCCCTTCCGGGGAGAGCACCTCGGTGAAGGGCAAGCGGTTGACTAATGGGTTGACGGCCCCCTTAGCCGCCGAACCCGCCCGCGCCCGGCGTTCTTCACGACGATTGGAACGGCGTTCTCGGTCAGACATCGGACTTCTCCTTACTTGAGTGAAGGTTAAACTTAAATATTGGAGGGCTGAAAGGATGGAGGAGTGAAAGATGGAAGGGTGGAAGATTGGTAAATTTTTTCTCCCCACCCTTCCATCCTTCCAACTCCCCAAGACTCAGGTGACTTCCCCATCTTCTTTCACAATGCGCTCATGAGCTGGGCCTGAAAATTGGTGATATGAGCGCGCATAATCTCGGCGGCCCGCTCGCCCTGACCGGCTTTGAGGGCGGCAATGATCTCGCGGTGCTCCTCGATGGCTTCGGGCAGGCGGCTGACCTTGTGGAGCAGCAGGTACCACAGGCGCAGGCCGTGATTGTACAGTCGTTCTAAGGTTTCTTCCAAAAACTCGTTGTGGGCGGCTTTAGCCAGCAGTTGGTGGGCTTGATGGTCCAGTTGCATGAGTTGGTGAGGGTCGCCCTGCTGAATAATTTCATTGGCATGGGCAAACAGCAGTTCCATCTCGGCCAATTGGGCCGGGGTAGCCCGTTCGGCCGCCAACTGCACGGCGTAGATTTCCAGTTGCAGCCGCATCTCAAAGATTTTTTGCAGGTCGCTGATATTGAGGTCGGCCACAATAGTGCCGCGCCGGGGCAGGATCACCACCAGATTTTCAAAGGCCAGGCGCAGCAAAGCTTCCCGAATGGGGGTGCGGCCCAAGCCCAGTTCGGCCATGAGATTGGCCTCGTTCAGCAGGCTGGCCGGGGGCAGTTCCAGGGTAACAATCTTTTCTTTAAGGATACGGTAGGCGGCTTCGCTGTGCGAGTCGCCATTAACACGGTGGCGGCGCGACGCGGTCAACAAAGTGGCGGGCAGCATGGTAATATATGAGTGATATATGATATGGGTTGGCAGAGTATATGAAGAATCCAGGGGAAAGTCAAATTGACAGCGGTTTCAGACGGTGATATTATAATCGCCGCCCGTAAGCAGTTACAAACAGTTAAACTTATCATATTGGAGGAGACGATGCGCACAAAGTATTTTAGCTGGTTACTGCTATCTTTACTGGTGGGGTTGGCGCTAATGCTGGCCGCCTGTGGCGGGGCTGCCCAGCCGGCCGCGCCGGCCGAGGGTGAAAAGAAAGAAGAAGCCCCGGCCAAAGAAGAGGCAACCAAAGAAGCAGCCGCTGCGCCCAGCGGCGACAAGATCACCATCAAGCTGGCCGAAAATCCCTGGACCGGTTCGGCGGTCAACGTGGCCGTAGCCAAAATTGTCCTGGAAAAAGAGCTGGGCTACCCGGTAGAAATCGTTACCATTGATGAGAACGCTCAGTGGCCGGCCCTGGCCAAGGGTGACCTTTCGGCCAGTTTGGAAGTGTGGCCCTCCGGTCACGCCGAGAATGTGAAGCAGTACATCGAGCAGCAAAAGGTGGTTGAAAACGGGGGTGAGTTGGGCGTGGTCGGCAAGATTAGCTGGTATGTGCCCTCGTATGTGGTGGAAAAAGATAAAGCTTTGGGCGAGTGGGAAGCCTACAAAGACCCGGCCAAAGCCGGCGAGTTCAAAACCGCCGAAACGGGCGACAAAGGCCAATTCCTGGCCGGCGACCCCAGTTGGGTGCAGTACGACAGTGATATTATCAAGAATTTAGGGCTGAATCTGCAAGTGGTGGTGGCCGGTTCCGAGCAGGCGGTGTTGGCTCAACTCGACTCGGCCTACAGCCGGCAGCAGCCAATTTTATTCTACTTCTGGACGCCTCACTCCATCCACGCCAAATATAAACTCACCCCGGTCAAGCTGCCGGATTACAGCGAAGAGTGCTACGCCAAGGCTAAAGAAGGTGGAGTAGCCTGTGATTACCCGCCCGATGTGCTGTTCAAAATCTTTTGGGGCGACTTAAAAAGCAAAGCGCCCGACGCTTACCAATTCCTCAAAAATTTCAAATACACTACCGATGACCAGATTTCGATGATTGCGGCGGTGGAATTGGAAAAGAAGAGCACCGCCGAGGCCGCCCAAGCCTGGGTGGACGCCCATCAAGACGTGTGGAAAGCCTGGCTGCCGAAGTAAGGCCAGCCAACCTCATACGCAGGGAATAAAATGCAGCAACGTAAGCTTGGTTCACAAGGGTTGGTCGTTTCGATGGTGGGCCTGGGCTGTATGGGCATGTCGGAATTTTACGGCCAGACCGACGACCGGGAATCCATCGCCACCATTCACCGGGCGCTGGAGTTGGGGGTCAATTTTCTGGACACTTCCGACATGTATGGCCCCTTTACCAATGAGGAACTGCTGGGCCGGGCTATCCGGGGCCGGCGCGACCACGTGGTTATCGCCACCAAATTTGGCATCCAGCGCAGCAGCGACCCGATGCAACGCAACATCAACGGCCGGCCTGAATACGTCCGGGCGGCCTGCGAAGGTTCGCTCAAACGGCTAGGCATAGAAACGATTGACCTGTATTACCAGCACCGGGTGGATGTCAGCACGCCGATTGAAGAAACGGTGGGGGCGATGGCCGAGCTGGTCAAAGAAGGCAAAGTGCGTTATCTGGGGTTGTCGGAGGCCGCGCCGGCCACCATCCGCCGCGCCCATGCCACCCATCCCATCAGCGCCCTGCAAACCGAATACTCACTCTGGACCCGTGACCCGGAAGAGGAAATCCTGCCCACCGTGCGAGAATTGGGCATCGGTTTTGTGGCTTACAGCCCGTTGGGACGCGGCTTTTTGACCGGCCAGATCAAACGTTTTGAAGACCTGGCCTCCGACGATTTCCGGCGCTACTCGCCCCGTTTTCAGGGCGAGAATTTTCAAAAGAACCTGGAATTGGTCAAACATGTGGAGGCAATGGCCCAGGCCAAAGGGGTCACACCCGGCCAGTTAGCCCTGGCCTGGGTGCTGGCCCAGGGCAGCGACATTGTGCCCATCCCCGGCACCAAGCGGCGCAGTTATCTGGAAGAAAATGTGGCCGCCGCCGCTATCGAACTGACCCCGCAGGAGTTGGCTGCCCTCAACGCGGTGCTGTCGCCCGGCGCAGCCAGCGGCGCCCGTTATCCCGAAACTTCGATGCAGTTTGTGAATAGGTAAATGGAAGATGGGAAGGCTGGAAGGTTGGGGATTTATTCTGCAATCTTCCAATCTTCCAATCCTCCAGCCTTCCATTCCCCCTTCACTCCGCCAACTTGCGCTCAATCACTTCCTGAAACGTTTCAAACGACTGCGCCCCAAATAAACGCTCGCCGTTGACATCCAGCACCGGCTGGCCCCAAATCCCCTGTGTCTGCCGCACTTCATCCTGAGCGTAAATCAAATCATAATAACGCTGCTCATCCATGCAGGCGTTGAACTTCTCCGTATCCAGGCTCAGTTGGGCGGCCAACTCTTTCACCACAGCCTGGGTGTCGCCCCACAACTCATCTTGGTGCTCAAACAGCAGATCGTGCATTTCCCAAAATTTCCCCTGCTCGGCGGCGCACTCCGCGCCAATATGAGTCTGCTCCGAGTAGCTGCCGTGACTCAAAACCGGGTTAAAAATCAAGCGCACCTGGCCGGTTTTGACGTAAGTTTCTTTGATTTGCGGCTCGGTACCTAACACGTAGGTAGCGCAGCTCGGTCACATAAAATCAGAGTAATCAATCATCGTCACCGGTGCGGCAGGGTTGCCCAGCGTGATAAGCTGCGCTTCGGTGCGATCCACCGTCTTGAGCCAATCCACCGGGGTGGGCGTGGCCGTCGGCTCCGGGGAGGGAGTGTGGGTGGGCGTGGCTGTGGCCGAGGGTCGCGCCGTTTGGGTAGCCGGGGCAATGATCGCCTGGGCTGGCGCAGCGGTGGGTTTGGGAGGGGTAGCGGTAGCCGGAATCCTGGTGGCCGCAGCCGTTGGGGTGGCCTGGGCTACCGAGCCTGGAGGAATATCGGCGCCGCTGACCACCCGGCTGCTGCAGGCAGTAAAAATCAAACAACAGAAGACAGTTAAGAGCAACCCAGATTTCAACCCCCTACCTCCAAGGACAAGTTACAGTATTGGACAATTATATCCGATTTTTGGTTTATGTCACGCGACAAGCCGGTGATTGTTTTTATTTTGGCGCTTTGCCAACAATGCGTTACAATAGGCTCACCTTCCTTAAAGATTAAGGTCACGTATGAGCCAACCCCTTCTGCCCAAACCCACCGAAATCAAAAACGTTCAACTATTTGTCACCTGTTTGGTTGACAATTTTTTCCCCGACGCCGGCCTGGCGGTGGTTGAGATTTTGGAACGGCTGGGGCTGACGGTCGAATTTCCCCAGGCCCAAACCTGCTGCGGCCAACCGGCTTTCAACGGCGGCTTTTGGGATGACGCCCGCGCTATGGCCCGC
>CAZDMM010000648.1:0-4721 GCA_964505845.1 uncultured Caldilineaceae bacterium | reverse complement strand
GCATCTTAAAAAGGTATTGCTCATACTGTTCATACTCACTATACTCTGGACGAGCATTGAAATAGGGAGGAGAGGTAAAAATAAGATCAACCGATTCAGCCGGCATATCGTCCAGCAGGTTGACGCAATCGCCCTGACCAATGGTATTTCTGAGCGAAGAAATGGTGTAGGCGGCTTTGGCACGACGTTTGGTTCCAAGTTTGGTCTCATCTTTTTTGAGCAGCCTCGCCTCCAACATCTCCACCCGTGTGGTCTTCTGAGCAATAATTTCTGTGGTGTAAGCGTCAATCACCACCTCACCGATTTGCGCGCCGCCGTCTTCTCGACGCAGCGGCACGCGCCAGACGTGGTAGCGATCATCCACCTCCGGGAGGCCCAAGTCAATCACATTTAAAAGCTGTATGTCGTTTAGCCAGCCTCGGGTGATTTCTTTAGCCTGGGCTACGGTAGTGACTAAATAATTTCTGGTCTGGGCAACCAGCGGTTTATTTCGTGTCATTGAAGGCGCAAATCCTTACTGTGAACCTTACCGCCCCATCGCCTCACCCACGGCCTTGGTTACCTCCGCCCCGGCCTTGAGCAGGAAGCCGGTCTCAGAGTTGGAGCTGACCAGGCGCATGCCCTGTTTGGCCCAGTGGACGGCCAGACTCAGGTCATTCATGTGGATGGCCGGGTAGACGCCGCGCCGCTGGCAGGCTTCGATGGTTTTTTGAATGGCCGCCTGCACCGTCGGGTGGTTTTGCTGGCCCGGCACACCCAGGGCAATGGACAAATCGTTGGGGCCGATCAGGGCCACATCCACGCCCGGCACGGCTACAATCTCGTCAATATTTTCTACCGCACCGGCCATCTCCACCTGCACAAACAGCATGGTTTCCTGGTTAACCGCCGCCATTACCTCGGACACCGAGCCGCCTTTGAATTGGGTGTAGCCCCGGCCCAGGGCGCTGCCGCGTATGCCCATGGGTGGGTATTTCATCATCTGCACCACCTCACGCACCTGCGCCGGGGTAGAGATGCGCGGGGCCATTATGCCCTGCGCCCCGGCGTCGAGCGATTGGGCAATGTGGGCGTAGGTCAATTCCGGCACGCGCACAATGGGCGTCACCCCCAAATGAACGGCGGTGCGGCACAGGTCGGCAATGGTCTCGATGGTGAAGGGGCCGTGCTCATTGTCAATCATAAAAAAGTCAAAACCGGCATTGGCCAGCAGTTGCGCCACCGAGGGCTGCCGAAACTCGACCACCATCGTGCCGATGACCGATTTACCCTGGCCCAAAGCTTGCTTGATGCGATTCACAGGAATAGTTGAAGAGGACATAGTTTTTTTCCTTAGAAAATAGATTTTGACGGAATTGAGGGAAAAGTCCCTCTACAATTTACGATTTACGATTTACGATTGTTGATTTGGCGTTGACGAAGGGTTTCGAGGGAAGCGACGGTCATCGCCAGGATTTCGTTGGTTTCGGACATCAAATCGGCAAGTCGAGGTTGAGGTATCAAGCCGGCTTCGATGAGCATTTCAAGCCAGTAAAGGGTTTCATCGCTCTCTTCCTCAACCACTTTCAGCTTGTTAATGATGTCCGGCACAGATTTGGCCCGACAGGCTGCCCGATAATTGGCTCCGATAGAAGTGGCTGACCGCAGTAGTTGTTTGCCTATGACTTCAGCCGCCGAACTTCTGGGTAACGCCTCTACCACTTTTATCACCCGCAACCCCAACTGCTTCGTCCGCCGTTTGAATTCTTCCTCATTCATGCCTTTCGCCCCATCACAAATCGTAAATCTGAAATCGTAAATCGTAAATGGGTATACTCAGTTCCCCTTTTGCAACGAGTCATCAAAGAAGGTCAGCAGCCTCGCCTCGTATTCTTGCGGGGCTACGTCCAGGTAGTTGCCATGCCCGGCCCCCGGCACAACCCATAGCTCGGCGTTGTCACCGGCGGCAATTTGCTGCTGTTGGCCCCCGGCCAGGCTGATTTCCCGGCTGCCATAAATGAGCAGAATCGGGCGCGGCGCAATCTGGGCGATGACATCACGGGGGCTAAGGTTATCAATATCCAGGCCGGTCAGCAAGGGATAAGAGTGGACGATAGACCAGCGCAGCAGGGTTTCAAAAACGCCGGAGAGGCCGCTGCCGCCCCCAGGGCCGATTACTTCGTCCGCAAAATCACCGTAACCGCCTTCGGCCACCACAGCCTTGAGTTGGGGCAGCCGGGCCGCCGCCATGAGCGCCGTAGCCCCGGCGGAAGAAAAACCATAAATGCCGATGCGTTCCGAGTCAACCTCCGGGCGGCTCTGCACATAAGCCAGGGCGTCGGCCACCTCATCCACCTCTTGATACCCCAGGCTCACCCCGCCCATGTTGGCGCAGCGGCGGGACTCATAGGCAAAGATAGCATATCCCTGGCGGGCCAGCAAACTGGCCTCGGCTAGCCGGCCGTCTCGACCGGCATTGAGGGCCGGCACTACAATCACCGCTGCCCCATTTGTTCCCGGCACAAAATAGCCCTTAAAGCTTCCTCCCGCCCTGGCCGGAACCGATACCGCTTCGTAAGGCAGGCCGTAATCAGCTGGCGTCGTCCCTCGATCGCCGCAAGGCGAGTAGACCAGTCCGGCTATCAGCAAGAAGCCTTTCAGCAGTGGCAGGGCTACCCCAGCCAACAAGGAAACAGCCAGAAAAAAGCCGCCCAAACGCAGCCAGTAGCCCCAACTGCGAGGGTGGCGGAAGTATTTAATTTGTGGGGAGGTCGAGCCGTTCATCAATCCATTCACGTACTAGAGCAGCCACAGATTTATGAACGGCCAGCGCTTCAGCCTGCAAAATGGCTTTAGCTAACGGATTAAGATGAATAGTCAGCGGAGAGAGACCGGCCTTTGGGTCAGCAATGGCTATCAAGTTTATAGACTCAAAGTAGCCCTTCTCATATAAATAATCCTCACCTTCATTATCAACAATGCGAATTAACCCTTCACTGCTTTCCAGGGGAGTAGTGGGCAAGGTTTTGTATATTTTGCCAATGGTTAGACTGGCTTCATACCCTTCATTTTTAATACATCGAACATAGCCCATAGTTATTTCTCCAGAAATCTCTTACGTTTCATATCACGCCGTCCAATGCCATGAGCCTCATACCAGTGCAGTTCGGCGCGGTGAACCTCTCCATTGGATAGCCGAATCAAAGCATGGCCTTTCATTTTACGCCAAGATCCACGCCCATAGGCTCGATTCAAATAGCGTCGAGCGCGAACACCTGAACCCGAGGCGATTGTCTCAATATCGGTTATCTCGCCAATAATCTCAAAATTCACGGCGCAAGAGAATTAACGATGCCGGGCTTCGATCTCTTGGAGTTGGGCGATGGTGGGTTTCTCGTCCTCCCGCACCGTCTCGCTGAACCAGGCCTCGAGGATTTCTTTGGCCACTTCGGTGGAGGTGGCCCGCAGGCTCATCACCAACACGTTGGCGTCGTTCCACCAGCGCGCGCCCCGCGCGGTTTGGGCGTCGGCGCACAGGGCCGCCCGAATACCCGGCACTTTGTTGGCCGCCATGGAAGCGCCGGTGCCGGTGTAGCAAAACAGCACCCCCTCGTCGGCCTGGCCCTGGGCCACCGTTACCGCCAGCCGCTCCGAGGCCAGCGTCCAGGGCAAATTCTCCCCGGCCAGCGGCCCTAAAGGAACAACTTCGTGCCCGCGAGCCTTCAAATCCTCAACCACAAAGTCAGTCAGATGGGTCTTTTCATCACTGGCGATGGCAATTTTCATTGAACTCTTCCTCGTTCGATGAGCCACTCTTGCAGACGGGTTTTAACCCAGGCTAAGTTGGCCGGACGCAAGCGCGGCAAGGGTACAGCCGCAGTGTAATCTACGCTCTCAGCGTAATGAGCGCGAGTGTACATATCATTGAAGACACTCTGCAAATTTAAGGGCACATCCTCATACGGAGGGCGCAGAGGAACAGCAATAGTGGGTAATGAGTCACGCAGATCAATGTACCACACTTCGTAAGGTTTGTGGGTTCCACCCCGCTTGAGCAAAGCATAATAGTCGCTTTTACCCCTGACTTCGGCGGGGCGTTCACCGGCTCGGAGCAGATCAATCTCAAGCCAGTGGGTTTTAGAGGCCATAACAGTTTCCCGTTTGCGCCAAAACGCTTCTCGACCCGCCGTTCCGGTGGTTTTGTTAAAGGGTGAAAGTATTTCTATGGTGGTCACGACTTCGCGGCTGTGAGTATCGCGGATTTCCAGGTAACGGTCTCGGATTTCCGGTTCATAGATAGGTTCGATGAGACTGGGGGCCGTAATTGCCCCGGCGCTCACCTCAGTCATTGTGTGAGGGTGAGGGCTTTTTACGACATACACATCGGGCGCAACAGGCCAGCGTTCAAGGCTGTCCGGCAAGGAAATGTAGACGCGCTGTTCGATTTCCACATAAAAGTTGGGCGCAATCAAGCCGGCCAGGTAATCACTGATAGCATTAATCAAACGGGTATGAACACTGCTCCATCCTGATGGCTCTTCCAAAAATGGATCCATTCCCGGAAAAGGCGACAACATAACCTTGACCTCACTTTCTGACCCTGTTGGTGATGGTATTGTAGCACGATTTGGGTAAGAGAAAAAGGGGATAAAAAAAGTGTGACCATTATGATAATGTCACACTTTGCTGAGGGTGGCTGAAGGGGCTCGAACCCTTAGCCTCCTGGGCCACAACCAGGTGCT
>CAZDMM010000647.1:0-4726 GCA_964505845.1 uncultured Caldilineaceae bacterium | reverse complement strand
GCCGGTTTGGCGCTTTTTTAGACTCTACCCTGGACCGCTTTTCTGAAGCCGTCATCTTTTTTGGCCTGTTTATCCACTTTAGCTGGCAGCCTCACCACGAGTTAGACCTGATCCTAATCTATGCTACGGTGGTAGGGTCGCTCATGGTCAGCTATGCCAGGGCGCGGGCCGAAGGCATCGGCATCCCCCTCAAAGATGGCTGGTTTACCCGCTTTGAGCGTATTTTTTTGCTGGTGGTCGGGCTGCTGTTTGGCCTGCTCACCCCGGTGTTGGTGATTTTAGCCATCTTTACCAATTTGACCGCTGTCCAGCGCATGTACCTGGTCTGGCGTATCACCCGCGAGGAGAAGAACGAAAAAAATGAAAAAAACAGCCTGACCGCTCCTCCCCTGGTGATCAAAAAAGAAAAAGTCACCAATGATTGACTGGGCCGGCCTGGAGGCTGACGCAGCCTCGCTGCTGAGCCGTTATCTTCAGTTTGATACCACCAATCCGCCTGGCCAGGAAGCCCCGGCCCTTGAATTTTTGGCCGAAACCCTGCGCCGGCACAATTTTGAACCGCGCCTCCTGGAATCCGCACCCGGTCGAGCTAACCTGGTGGTACGCTGGCATACCCCCGGCCAGGCTCAGGCCGCGCCGTGCCTGCTCTATGCCCACGCCGATGTGGTGCCGGCCAACCCTGGTGAGTGGTCTGTGCCGCCCTTTAGCGGCCTGATCAAAGATGGGTATGTATGGGGCCGGGGCGCATTGGATGACAAGGGTCTGGGGATTATTTTTTTACAGGCCTTGCTCCTGCTGCAGCAGCATCAGCCCCCCCTCAAGCGAGATGTTATCCTTTTAATCGCGGCTGACGAGGAATCGTGCGGCGGTTATGGCGTCTCGTGGCTCTTGCAGCATCACCCAGCGCTGATTCGGGCCGAGTTTGTGTGGGATGAGGGTGGGATGGGGCTGCGGGCGCCCTTTCTGCTGCGGTCAGCCCGCGGACCTGTCCCCAGTTACCTTTACAATATCGCCATAGCCGAAAAAGGGGCCATGACGGTCAGGGTGGTGGCTGCCGGTACGCCGGGGCATGCCTCTATTCCCCACAACGACAGCGCCTCGGATCGCCTGGTGCGCGCCCTCACCCGTCTGCGCACCTGGGCCCGCCCCCTGCGCTTAACCGAACCGGTAGCCGCCCTATTGCAACGGCTGGCCCCTTACCAACCCTTTCCCCGCTCCTTTTTCTTTGCCCATGCCCGGCGTGGTTGGGTGTGGTCGGCGCTGCGCTCCTCATTGCAGCACAACCCCTTGCTGGAGCCGCTTTTACGCAATACCATCAGCCTGACCATGCTGAAAAGCGGCCAAAAAAGCAACATTATCCCGGCCCAGGCCGAAGCCAAACTCGATATCCGGCTTTTGCCCGGCGAAGACCCCGCCGCCGTGCTGGATGACCTGCGCTCCTTGATTGGCGACCCCAAGGTGAATGTAGAAGTAGAAGATATGCCGGTCATTCACCCCTCCTCTGCCCTTAATTCTCAGTTTTATCAGGCGCTGGCGCACACGCTGGCCGCACTGGGGCCGCCGGGTCTGGTCACTCCGTACCTGACCCCCGGAGCCACCGACTCCCGCTTTTTCCGGCGGGCCGGCATGCAAGCCTATGGTTTTATGCCCATGCTGCTCGACAGCCAGGAGTTAAGCCGGATTCATGGGGTGGATGAACGCATCTCTACCGCCAACTTGCGCTGGGGGATACAGGTTGTCTTTGAAACGCTCCAAAAGTTATAACCGCATAAGCTGTTTCACTGCTGAATTTTGGGATAGACCCAGGGTAATTACCTGTTCCCCCTGACCAAAATATGTGGTACAATAAGGTCAGCTTGAGCCTTGAATCCCCCGCTAAAAGTTTACAACTACGATCAGAGGAGAGTCAAAATCGCCGCTCTCCCGGCAGAAACGAGGCATACCGTGAACCTAAAACTGTTGAGTCGGGCGCTGCTGCTTGGGCTGAGTTTGATCGGGCTGACCTGGCTGAGTTTGGGGCAGGTGCAGCGGGTGAGCCAGGCGCAGGGCAGCGGCCCGATTGCACTGACCAAAGTGTTGAACCGCTCCGGCAACGTAGTGCGGGTGGGCGAGGTTTTGAGCTTTACCATTGCCCTGACCAACAACAGCGCCTTTACCTTAACCGGCGTCACCCTGATTGATACTTACGACCAGACCACCCTGGCTTTTGCCGGGGCAACCCCGCCCGAAAGTTCCGTTGATCCGGGTACAGGCACAATCCGCTGGGATAATGTGGCCGCCTCGCCCATTTTGCCGGGGCAAAGTATTGCTTTGACTGTTGTCTTTACCGCCGAACACCCCAAAACGGCCATTGTTAACGCCGTCAGAGCGCAAGATATTATTCACGAGTCGGGCCAGCTCACCGAAACCGCCGAAACCAGCCGCACCCAGGAAGCCATCGGCGGGAGCGCCCCTATTGTTAAATTTTTAGCGCCGGGAGCCACGCCCCAGGCCGGGCTGCCGGTCACCTTTACCCACATTATCACCAACGACGGCGCAGCCCTCATGACCTTTTTGCCGCTAACCGATACTTATGACCCCGCTTTCCTGGAGTTTCGCTTTGCCATCCCCACCCCTACCCTCACCAGCCCGCCCGGCCTCATCGCCTGGGCTGATCTGACCGATTACTTTGGCGCTATCCAGCCGTTTGCTACGGTGGTGGTGACCACCGTTTTTAGCGCCACCACCCAGGTGCTGAACACCGTCAACCAGGCCAGCACCGAGGGGGCGCGAGACCTATATGATAACGACCTGACGGCCGGTCAGGCCCAGGTGCCCATCACCATTATTGACAGCGCCCCCACCCGGACTCCAGAAGACAACGATAATAATAATGACAATGATAACGACAACGAGGATAACCAAACGCCGCTGCCCACCCCTACCCCGGTTGCGCCCACGGCCGCTGCCGTAGCCACGCTGGCCGCCGCGGCCCAGGCCACCTCAACCGCCATACCCGCCAACGGGCCGCGCTTTTTGCCAGAAACCGGTGAACTGCCCTGGGTTCCCTTTTTATTCTTGAGTTTGGCTCTCATGCTGCTGATAGGAGGCTGGTATGCTAAAAAAATTCAGCGTTGATCTTCTGTTCACGGCTATTAGCCCATGACGGTAGCCACAGTGACCATTCAACTTTATCCGGCCGAGGGCAAACAGTGGGCTATTGTCAGCGTGGAAACTGTTGATGACCCTACCCTGGTCCTGGCGGAAGCGGTCAAAGCCCTGGGCGCAGAGTTGATTCGCCTGTACACCACCGACGAGATTGCCAGCAGTGTTCCGGTTGAACTGGGCGATGCCGACCAAACGGTCGAACCTGCCCTCAGGCCCGTTACCCTCAGCAGCTTGTTAGGCGTGCCTGACCACGTTCCCCCGGCAGATGAAACGCCAGACCAGGCCAGGCTTGCCCCGGCCACCCCCCAGGAACGGGCCGAGCAGTACCGGCTGGCCAAAGGCTGGCAGGCTGCCGGGAGCCTGCTTTCACTCCGGGGCTTTGATCTGTCAGACCAGGATTTGAGCCAGGTAGACCTGGCCGGGGCCGATTTGAGCCAGGCCGATTTAGAGGGCGCCAATCTTAGCCAGGCCAATTTAGAGGGCGCCAATTTAAGCGAGGCCACCTTGAGTATGGCCCGCCTAACGCGGGCCGATTTACGCCGAGCCAACCTGAGTGGAACGAATCTAACGGAGGTGGACTTGAGCGAAGCGAACCTCCAGGAGGCCAATTTAAGCGGCGCTCACCTCACCGAAGCCACCCTGCCCCGCGCCGACTTGCGCCGGGCCACCCTGATTCAGGCCAGCTTGAGCCAGGCCGACCTGGAGCGGGCCAATCTCAGCGGAGCCAACCTCAGCGAAGCCAACCTGGCCGAAGCCAACCTGGCCCAGGCCGACCTGACGGAGGCCAACCTGAGCCGGGTATTCTTGTACGAGGCTACCTTGACCCGGGCCAACCTCGCCCGCGCCAACCTGGAGCGGGCCAACCTGAGCCGCGCTAACTTAACCCAGGCCGACCTGACCCAGGCCAACCTGGCCTACACCGACCTCAGCCTGGCCAACCTCAGCGGAGCCAATCTGCACGGCGCTGTCTTACTTGACACCGATTTTGATGGCGTTATCATGCCCGACAGAACCACGTAGCACACAGCATTTTATGACTTTTCAAACATCGCAAGTAATCCCATCCCGTCCCACCTTTATGATCCGCGATATTCCCGTCTATGGCGACGTGATTTTATCACCCATGGCCGGATTTTCAGACAAGCCTTACCGGCTGATCTGCCGTGAGTACGGCTCGGCTATGAGCTACACCGAGTTTGTCTCGGTGGATGGCATTTTGCACGCCAACGAGCGCACCTATCAAATGCTAGATTTTGATCGCTCCGAGCGCCCCATGACCTTTCAGATTTTTGGCAGCGACGAAGATAAAATTGAAGAGGCGGCCCGCCGCATCGAGCAGCTTGGCCCGGACATTATAGACGTGAACATGGGCTGCTCGGTGCCCAAAGTGGCCGGGCGCGGAGCCGGGGCCGCTCTGCTGCGCGAACCGGCTAAAATTGGGCGCATCTTTGCCCGTTTGACCCGTGCTTTATCCACGCCGGTAACGGGCAAAATCCGCATTGGCTGGGATGACCGCTCGCTCAACTACCTGGAAGTGGCCCGGGTGCTGGAAGATAACGGCGCAGCCTTAATTGCGGTG
>CAZDMM010000646.1:0-4727 GCA_964505845.1 uncultured Caldilineaceae bacterium | reverse complement strand
GATTGTGGATGGGCTAAACAGCATCGGCTTAAAATGCTTTGAACCACGCGGGGCTTTTTACGCCTTCCCTTCGGTGCGCGGCTCCGGCATGGATGACGCCGAATTTGCCGAGCGGCTGCTGGACGAGGAGCGAGTCGCCGTGATTCCGGGCCGGGCCTTTGGCATCGGGGGGGCCGGGTACGTCCGCTGCTCTTACGCCACCGCTTATGAAAAAATAGAAAAAGCCCTGGAACGCATCGCCAATTTTGTGCGCCGGCACGGTTAGCGAGGCGCGTTGACAGGTTGAACGTTTGAACGTTTAACGCTTAACGTTTGAACATTTAACGCCGGGCGTTCAACCTTAGCCTTTCTGATAAGACGTGCCTCCCACCACCCCTGTAAACCGACATAACCGAATCCCAGGGCATACAACAAAATAAAGGGCACGGCAAATTGATTATGGTGAGTTACGGCAATCCATGCGCCGGCCAATGAGTACAGGCTGAGAGCCAGTTCGACCAGGGCCAGCCCATCTACCGGCAGGCGATAGGCGCTGCTCTGCCAGCGGTCGGCCGCCGTAGTGACATTGAATTTGGGCGTCCGGCGAAACACATTACCCACCCCCAGCAGCGCCTCAAAAACGGCTTTGGTGTTGCTGAGAGCGATGCCGCTGCCCAGCAGAATCAAGAGCGGCATGGCCTGGTAGTGCCGCCGCCAGCGCCCTGGATAAAGGGTAATCTGAGCTACGGCATACATCAAAGGCGGGCCAAAACTGAGCAAGCTGAGATAGATGAGGGGAAAGTGAATCTGGGCCGTGCCGCCGGTCACCATCACCAGCGGGGTGATGATGGCCAGGATGACCATTAAGGGGTGAACCAGGTAGCCGCTCAGGTGAATGAGAGCCTGTAATTTAACCCACCAGGGCAGGGGCGCTTGCAAAACCGGTTTACCCAGCTTTTTGAGGCACTGAATAGAGCCTTTGGCCCAGCGAAACTGCTGCCGCTTAAAGGCGGCCAACTGCGGCGGAATCTCGGCCGGGGCGACGACATCCGGCAAAAAGAGGCAGCGCCAGCCGGCCAACTGGGCCCGGTAGCTCAGGTCAAAATCTTCACAAATAGTTTCTCCTTGCCAGCCGCCCGCCCCTTCGATACAAGCCCGCCGCCACACCCCGGCCGTACCGTTGAAATTAATCAACAAGCCCGACCGGTTGCGGGCCGTTTGCTCTACCACAAAGTGACCATCCAGGGCCAGGGCCTGGGCCTCCGTAAAATAAGAGTAAGCGCGGTTGAGGTGTCCCCAGCGAGTCTGCAAGAAGCCTGCCTGCGGGTCGCCCAGCAAATAGGGAATAGTCCGTTTGAGAAAATCAGGCTCAGGCACAAAGTCGGCGTCAAAAATGGCGATGTACTCCCCACTGGCAGTGTCAAGGCCATGTTTCAAGGCGCCGGCCTTAAAACCGGAGCGGTCGGCGCGGCGCACCAATTCTATGTTGACTCCCCGCTGGCGGTATTCAGCCACGCCGGCCTGGGCTAACTCTGTTGTTTCATCGGTGGAGTCATCCAGCACCTGGATTTGAAGCAACTGCGGCGGGTAATCCAGTTGGGCAACCGCCTCGATGAGACGCCTGACCACCAGCGCCTCGTTATAGATGGGCAATTGCACCGTGACCGCCGGCCATTCCGGCTCCACCTGACCTTGAGCAGCGCAACGACCAGAGCGATGTTTTAGAAACAGGGCAATCAATACCCAGGAATTAAAGGCATAAGCCGCCAAAAGCAGCGCCGTAGCAATGTAAAGCATGCTCAAAATGAACAAGGTTTATTTTCTCCTAAAAAAGACAAGTCTGCTAACCCAAATTGAATGTCAAGTGTTTAAGACACCTAACACTCTGGCGCTCACTCCGGGCCGCAGACAATAGAGAGCCAGTATAGCATGATTGGGCAGGGGCTACAAAAATATGGGCTACACTTAAAACTCGCTTGCTATTGGCTAAAGAGTGTGGATAATATATAGAGAGGGTGATGATGTCTTTCAAAAAGCCCAGCCTGGCCGAAGCCCAAGCTCAGATGGTCAAAAAACAATTGGCGAATCGCGCCATTACCGACGCCCGGATTCTAAAGGCAATGGGGGAGATTCCGCGCCATAGTTTTGTGGACGAGGATTTGTGGGAGCAGGCTTACCGCGACGGCCCGCTGCCTATTGGCCTGGGCCAGACTATCTCGCAGCCTTATATTGTGGCTTATATGACTCAAGCCTTGCAGCTTCCCGGCGAAGGTGAAACTAAGGTGCTGGAGATTGGCACAGGGTCCGGCTATCAGGCGGCCGTTTTGAGCCGGCTGGTTAGCCAGGTATACAGCGTTGAGCGGCTTGAACTGCTGGCTGTTGAGGCGCGCCGGCGTTTGCTGGCCCTCAACATTCATAATGTTGAGATCAAGGTGGATGACGGCGGCTACGGCTGGGCGGAACATGCCCCTTATGATGGCATCCTGGTTACGGCCGCCGCTCCAGAAATTCCGGCCCCGCTGATTCCGCAGCTAAAAGAAGGGGCCGCCCTGGTATTACCGGTCGGCCCACGTTACCAACAAGACCTTTATCGCCTGCGCCGTTATGGGGAGAGAACTGTTAAAGAAAGATTAGCGCCGGTTGCCTTTGTGCCGCTGCTGGGTGAGCATGGCTGGGGCGATGACGAAATGTGAGCTGAAGGTTAAACGGTTGACCGTTTAAAAAGCAATGCCAGCAAGGCCGTCAGGGGCAGCAGCCCGGCCAGGCAAGGAATACAAGTGCTCAAGAGACCCCTGCCGCTGGCCGGTTCAGGGGCCGGCGCCGGGGCAGCAGCCGGAGCGGTTGCGGGCGCTTTGGTGGGGGCCGCCGGCACAACTTCAGCCGGTTTCTCGGCTTCAACCGTACTCGGTGCGCTCGACTCTGAGCCGGCAGCCGGGGCAGCGCCATTGCCGGCAGAATTGGGCAGCGGTTTTAACCCCAGGCTGGCTCTAAAAGCATTGTCCAGGCCATCGGTATCTACGCCAAGCGCCTGCTGCAAGGCTTCGTCATCCAGCGCTCCCTCCGCAAAAATACTCAGCAATTTCCCCATCGCTTCAGAACCATACCGGTCAATAATAAATTTTACCACGGCGCCGCTTTGCCCGTAGGCCAGGTTGGCCAGCATCGGGTCAGAGGGAAAGGGGCTGGACAGGGTACGCAGCGTCATAAGCTGGTTTGTCTCAACCGCCTGGTCAAAGATAGGCTTAAAATCATCCACCAACTGCTTGGGGTCTTCATTGTAAACTGCAATGCCTTCATCCAACCAGCGGGGCAGCCCTCGATAAGGGTTATCGGTAGCCTGATGGATGACCAGGTGGCTCATCTCGTGGGTCATGGCTCGCAGGCCCCACTCTAACTCTCGCGGCCCAACCCCAATGGCCACTACCCCATAGGTGGTAAAAGCCTGTCCTCCGGTCCACTCCTGGGCAGTGGTCGAGAGTGCGCCTAACAGGTCGCCGTGGTCGGCATAAATAAATACCTTAACCGGGTCTTTCAGGCTAATGCCCACATCGGTGGCTAAAGTGTCCAGGGCCACATTGGCCCGGTCAAAGAGAGCCTGGCCAAAACTGTTATCGCCATTGTACCAGTACAGCGTAACCCGCTCATTTTCAAGCTTCTGCCAATCATAGCGGTTATCCAGGTAGAGGATCTGCTGCTTTTCGGTTCTAAGCTCGTGGCCGGCCTCGTCCACAATTTTCCACCAATATTGCAGTTCGGTGCCGGGGGGCATGTAATTTTCAGGCTTGGTCTGGTCAAGGGTAAATTTGGCCTCCACCCTAGTCCCCGGGGTAAAATCGGCCTGGTTGCGAGAGGTGGCCAACTGGCCCACTATTTGATAGAGCAAATCCACTTCAACAATCTTGGCCTGGCTTTCGGCCTTCAAGTTAAAGGTCAGGCTTTCTCGAAATTCAGCCTCCCAGGATTGATCAACAATTTTGATGGAGTCCTGGGCCAGGGTGACGCCAGGCAGCGCCACCAGCCCCAGGCTGACCAGCAGGCCGGTCAGTATCAAATAAATTTGTTTCATAGGTTACTCAACCAGTTTACCCGGCGCCGGCAGGTTTTCTACCGGCGTATTAATCCATTTGTCCCCTTCTTCAATGAGCATCACCGGAATATCTTCTTTGATAGGGTATTTGCGCCCACAATCCGGCTCTTGACACACCAACCAGGTCCCGTTTTGGACCAGTTGCAGCCGGCCCGGATCATCGCCCGCTTTACGGGTTTCACCGCTAACGCAGTAGGGACAGCGTAAAATATCAAGCAAATCTTGAGCCACAGCCATTACTTTTTCTCCTCTGTTTACAACGCTGCAAGTAGTATAGCAAGATTAAGGCAAGAAACAAAAAAATCCAGAAGCCGTTAAACGCATCTGGATTCCAGGTTAGGGGGGCTGCGCCAATAAGTTTAATAAGTGCGCTGGAAGACTACCTCATAAGATTGGTGGAACAGCGAGTTGGCCGTGGCGTCTTCACCGCAAGCTTCATTGACGCCGTAATCGGGGGTGATGCCCCTGGCTACTTGGCTGCTGGCCCCCAGCACCTCAACATCATAGCTGCCCTTGAACATGGCAAAGTCAATGTGACCCGGCTCAAGTTCGCCCTTTAGATTCTGTTTGGTCTCCGTTTTAGCCGTAAAGCTTTCAGAGCCTTTGGTAATTTTGACCGTCATGCCGTTGATCCCTTGCCCGCTGGCATCCACCACGCGAA
>CAZDMM010000645.1:0-4733 GCA_964505845.1 uncultured Caldilineaceae bacterium | reverse complement strand
CAACACCGCCCACCACAGCCAGGGATTGCTGCCCAGGCCGCTGAAGGCGCTTTTCTCATCAGAGCGAGCGTTAAAGACGTTAAAAAGCTGTAAGAAAACCAGGGTGGTAAAGGCCATAGTCCGGGCGTAAGGCATAGCGCCGCTGCCGGGAATAAAACCGCCGGGCAGGGAGGCATCCGTTACCAGCAGAGTCACCACGGCCATAATGATCCCCACAAAGAAGATGTCAAACCACATCCAACTGTTGATGGCGCGGCTTTTGGGGTTGCGCGGTGGTTTATCCATTACCCCTGGATCGGGCGGGTCAACGCCCAGGGCCAGGGCCGGGCCGGCATCGGTTAATAGATTGATCCACAAGATTTGGGTAGCCAGCAGCGGCACCACGATGCTGGCCCCAGCTTCGGGATACAGACCCAGGCTTCCGGCCAGGGCTACCCCAAAGAACATCACCAACACCTCGCCGATGTTGGAGGAGAGCAGATAACGCAGAAATTTTTGAATGTTGGCAAAGATAGAGCGACCTTCCTCCACCGCCGCCACGATGGAGGCAAAGTTGTCATCGGTTAAGATCATATCGGCGGTGCCTTTGGAAACATCGGTGCCGGTGATGCCCATAGCCACGCCGATATCGGCGGTTTTGAGGGCCGGCGCATCGTTGACCCCGTCGCCGGTCATAGCCACAATCTGGTGGTTGGCTTTGAGGGCCTGTACAATCTTTAGCTTATGCTCCGGGGCCACCCGCGCATATACCGCCGTCTCCTGTACCAGCCTGGGCCACTCAGCCTCGCCCGTTTTTTGCAGCTCCAGTTCGGTGACTACCCGGTTGCCGGGCGAGATCAGCCCCAGTTCGGCGGCCACGGCTGCCGCCGTTTTGGGATGGTCGCCGGTAATCATCACCACCCGGATGCCGGCCTGCCGGGCCAGCCGCACCGACTCCTGCGCTTCCGGGCGGGGCGGGTCAAGCATGCCGACCACGCCCAAAAAGACAAACTCCTGTTCCACCTCTTCGGTTAGCTCGCCGGTCAGGGCGTCGCGGTGGAGCAGGCGGTAGGCTACGCCCAGGGTGCGCAGGGCCTCGCCGGCCAGTTGTTCTACCCCGGCCAGGATAGCCGCCCGGCGCTCCAACGTGAGCGGGCTTTCTGCCTGGCCCACCCATTCGTGGGTGCAGCGAGCCAAAAGCAGGTCGGGTGCGCCTTTGGCGGCGATGAGCAGATTTTCGGTCTGTTCTGTGTCGTGGTGGGCGGTGCTCATCAATTTACGTTCAGAGGAAAAAGGCACTTCACCCACCCGTGGAAAGCGTTCCAGGTGAGTTTCGGTTAGCCCGATTTTACGGGCCGCCACCAGTAAAGCCCCTTCGGTGGGGTCGCCGTTGATGACCCAGCGGCCCTCATGCAGCAGCAGGGTGGCATTGTTAGCCAGGCCGGCCACTCCCAGGGTGCGGTTCAGTTCGTTCAAAAGGGCCGGGTCGGCCAGGGTTTGGCCGTCGTGCTGGGCTTCTCCGCTGGGGTTGTAGCCGGCGCCGGTCAGGTCAACCCGGCCGCCGGCGGTGATGACCGCCCGCACGGTCATCTCATTTTTGGTGAGGGTGCCGGTTTTATCGGTGCAGATGACGGTGGTGGAGCCGAGTGTTTCTACCGCCGAAAGTTTGCGCACGATGACATGCCGTTTGGCCATGCGCTGCATGCCCAGGGAGAGCACGATGGTGGTAATGGCGGTTAGCCCTTCGGGCACCGCCGCCACCGCCAGCGAGACGGCCAGCAGCAGCACTTCAACCAGCCCGCCCAGCGTACCCACCCGGTCTACCCACAAAATGGTAACGCTGATGATCAGGGCGATGGTGATGACGATCAGGCCGAGCAGCCGGCCCACCCGGTCAAGCTCCTTTTGCAGGGGGGTGGCTTCTTCCTGGGTGTGTTCGAGCGTGCCGGCAATCTGGCCGATTTCTGTCTGGCTGCCGGTGCTGGTGACAACAGCTTTGCCCCGGCCCGAAGCCACCGCCGTGCCGCTAAAGACCATGTTGACCTGGTCTGCCAGGGCTGCTTCGGTGGTGATGGGGGCGCTGTCTTTGGAGACGGGCGCGCTTTCGCCGGTTAAGGCCGACTCGGCCACCCGCAGGGCAATCGACTCTAGCACCCGGCCATCGGCGGGCAGGGTGTCGCCTTCTTCAATGAGCAGAATATCACCGGGGACAACCTGGGCGGCGGGGATGTTGAGCGGGCGGCCATCACGCAAGACGCGGGCCATAGCCGCCGACATAGCCCGCAGCGCAGCCACTGCCTGCTCGGCCCGGTGCTCTTGCAGATAGCCCAACAGCCCATTAAAGATGACAATAGCTAAAATGGTGAGCGACTCATAAGGCACGCTGCTCTCGCGCTCGATGAGCCAGGCAATAAAAGAGATAACGGTAGCGGCCAGCAGCAGCAGAGTCAGGGGGTCTTGAAACTGGGCCAGGAATCTACGCCAGGCCGGAACCGGCGGGGCAGCGGGCAGTTCATTGGGGCCGTATTGTTCCAGCCGTAACTGGGCGACGGCGCTGCTCAGGCCGTGCTTGTCGTCACTATCCAGGGCGGCCAGGATGGCGTGGGTTGTTTCCCGGTAAGGCGTTGGCAGAGTGGGTATCATCCCCCTCATCTTACTCTAAAACTCCGGCCAGCCCAAATATAGCCCCCTGCTATGGACAGCCCAGAGGGGCATCTGCCTCAATTAGAGCGCCACAGGTCTAGTAAAGCCTGGGCCAGCAGGCAAAAGACCTCTTCTCCCTTCTCCGGCGCAATCCCGGTGTTGCACGAGGTTTGTTCGATCAGCTCTAACCCTGACAAACCGGAACTTAAAAGAGTTATAAGCAGGATCAGGATTAACAAGATATTCAAAGCTAAATCCTGCCGAGATCTTTTTGATCCTCTCCAAAATTCTTGCTAGGTGGGCAAGAATTTGATTATTTAGGTGGTATGGTAGCAAGCTAACCGGCATGCTCAGGTTCAGACGGTGTCGGTGGGTTAGGGGGAGAGGGTGGATTAGCAGGAGGAGGTGGGGAAGAAGGGGGGGGTGTATCGGCACTTGGATTCTGGGTGAATTTTTCGGCCAGGTATTTTTGGGCCCAATCCCAAACTTTTTCACTAAAGACCGCTGCCACCAAACAAGTGAGCAGTAAAACGTAGGGATTAGGTTCACTGCTGCCCACCGCAAAAATGGCAAGCCCGCCTTCAACTGCCAAAAATACCACCACAGCCGCTGAAGAGCCGCGAATAACTACTCCGATTAAGTCGGTTACAAATAGCCTTTCGGGTTTGGGCGTTCGATTGCGGATAAAGGTGGAACTGGCAGAACCTAATAAACCAAACCCTAACATGCCGGTGATTAAGGCCAGCGGCAATGATTCAGTTTGAAGTAGCCAACTGGCTACTGGGGCAAATGGGCCAAGCAGTGATGAGCCAAATGCAGGGCGGTCAGGTGCGACCGAACCAATTTTTAAGCTGTAGGGTTGGCAGCGATCAGCTACGCTTCTTATGGCTCCTAAAACTGAATCTTGCAGCTTGCGCCTTTCATTCCAAAGCTCTAACCTTTGATCCGTAAGCTCAATTACCTGAGACTCATAATTTGGCGACGAATAAGACACCAGCTTCAATTGATTATCTAAGCTGTGCTTGACTTGTACCAGGGTAAGCATTTGCTCGCTAAAACGTTGCAAGTTTCTATCAAGTCCTCTCATATCGCTGCGGCAGGCTGTCAAAAACGTTTTTGTATTGGCAAGTTGTACATTGAACCAGTTACTAATTAAGAGATAATGTTGAGCTTGCTCACGATTCCCTTTACGTTCTAAATTACTTAATTTGTAAGTGCGAATAGCTATTTCCTTGGTGTTTTCAAGATTGTCTTGAGTGGAGGCTGTCAGTTCAATCCAATCAGCAATCAGATTGTTATGAGCTTCCTTGGCCCGGTCAATCATTGGCTTAACAAAGGCGATATCTTCGGGCGAAAAGTTGTTAGCAGATAGTTGAATAGGTGTTGGGGGAGGAGCGGTTGGAGTGGCGCTTATTTCAGTCTCACTAAGATTAACGGCCTGACTGATAGGAATGGTATTGCTGATAATTTCTGTATTGACCGGTATCACCCCTGCCGCGTTTGGGGGGGCAGCACCGTTATTCTCTGGTAGTTGGTTGTTAGAGGCGGGAGGCGCTGCCTCCTGCGTTGGCTCCTCCTCGTTTGCGGCAGCCACCATGTTATCCAAAGGAGCAAATGGGTTATCATCATTAGGGGTGTTATCGCCAGAAATATCAGCAAAAAACTGATTTAAGACAGCCGTCAGTTCTACTTTTAGATTTTCAGGAGAGGTCTCTTGAGATGCATCTGTTTTTTCCTGCAATCTGGGGATAGCCGCAATGGCAGCCATGCTCAGGTAAATGCCCAGGCCCAAAATTAGCAGAAATATTGCATTTTTGAAGAGCACAGAATCTATGGTAATGGTGTTGCGATTCAGATTAAAATACCGGATGAGATGCTGTGTCCAGACCAAAACTCTTGATTTATCAGAGGAGCTCTGACCGGGTGTACGGAGATAATCAATTATCCTGGCAGCTAACACCCAAAATGATAGAAACAGAACCAGTTCGGTGATTGGAAAATTTTTTATTTCAGAAAAGACCTTAACCGCCCCGGTACTTAGAGATTCTAGTAGATTGAAGCCCAGGGTTCCAATACAATTACTCAATTCGCGAGAATTTTCGGTAACATCA
>CAZDMM010000644.1:0-4754 GCA_964505845.1 uncultured Caldilineaceae bacterium | reverse complement strand
TTCAAATCACGGATGATTTCGGGCCGCAAAATGCTGACCACATAAGAATAAACCGAGAATTTGAAGCCGGGGAAAACCTCTTCCGTCACCGTCGCCCCACCCACCAGGTGACGGCTCTCCAACACCACCACTTTTTTCCCGGCCCTGGCCAGATAGGCCGCCGTAACCAGCCCATTGTGACCCCCACCGATTATAATTGCATCATATTTTTGTGCCATTCAGAGTATCCTTTCAGCGTTGCGCAGGGGAGCGGGGGTGCAGGGGAGATATATCCCGCTCTTATGGCAAATCAGGATTTAGTCGTTTTGTTTGGCATCAACCAAGGTTTTGGATGGTTAATCATATTGACCAGTTTTCCCAATATCTGGTCATAGGTTTGGTATAGCTCTCGCCCGATTTCAGCGGACAGATACCCACATTTTACCGCAAACTCCAGCCAGGTTTGTGTTTCGGCAGCTTCGGCCTCGGCATCACTCAATTTGTTCAAAAATGCGCCTTCGTAGCGTCGTTTGCGCCAGGCTTCGGTCAGGTTCGCACAGACAGAACGGGATGAGCGTCGAATTTGGTCCGTCAGTGAGTACCGTTCTTCCGCCGGAAAGCTTTTGCTCACCTCAAAAATCCTCATTGCCGCCTCAAAAGCCATCTGATACACCTCCAACTCCCGATGACTCCGTATTGGCTTCTTCTCCATCATTCTCCCCTGCTCCCCCGCTCCTTATGCCCGTTTCCGCTCTGGCTCAAAAAACGGCAGCTTGACCACCTTAGCCGGCGCCTGCTTGCGCACGTACTCCACCGTGACCTCCATAAAGACCGGCGTGCCGGGCGCGGCGTATTGGCTTTCAATCGTGGCCAGGCCGATATATTTTTTGAGGATGGGTGAGAAGGTGTGGCTGGTCACCTGCCCAATCTGTTTGCCGTTTTTGCCGTACAGCGGCACGGCAGAACGGGAAGCTCGCCCGGCCATGCGCGGAGTCAGGTTGACGGTAGCGTACAACTTTTCCAGTTCCGGCCAATCCACGTCTACCCCCACCAAGGCCCAGGGGGAGCCGTTTTTCTTTTCTTGGAGCAGCGCCCGCCGGCCCACAAAGTCACCTTTGTCCAGCGCCACCGCCCAGCCGAGTCCCAGCTCAAAGGGCGATGACTTCTGCGCCTCAATCAGCGCCTTGTGAGAGGAAATGTAATCCACCTCAATCAGCAGCAGCCCGGCCTCCACCCGCACGATGTCCAGGGCAATAATCCCGGCGGGGGTAAGGCCGTAGCCATGCCCTTTATCCATCAGCATATCCCACAGCCGCTCGGCGTGCTGCGGCGACACCCACAACTCGTAGCCCAAATCGCCGGTGTAGCCGGTGCGGGTGATGGTCAGGGGCAGGCCGTCAAATTTGCCCTGGGCCAGCCGGAAATACTTCAAACCGTCCAGGTCTACCCCGCTGACCACTTCCTTCAAAATTTTGCGGCTCAACGGGCCTTGCAAGGCCAGGGCGGCCAGGTCGGTGGACACATCGCTGATGGTCACATTCATGCCCAGGCCGCACAGCTCAAACCAGCCCAGGTTGGGGTCGGCGGCGGTGATGCGGAAATGGTTCTCACCCAGGCGCGACACCGTGCCGTCATCAATCACCTTGCCGGCGTCGTCGCACCAGGGGGTATAATAGACCTGCCCCACCGCGCACTTGTTGACATCGCGGGTGATGAGGCGGTTGACCAGCCGGGCCGCGTCGGGGCCGCTGATTTCATATTTGAACAGAGGAGAGACATCAAACAGGGCCGCCGATTGGCGCACGGCGTAATACTCACGCTCGTGCGAAGGTTCATACAGCCCGGCCGCCAGATAGCCGGACCAATTGCGCCACTCCCAGCTTTCGCATAAAGCCGAGGTGCGGCTGTGAAAAGGGGTAGGGATAGGCATAAGCGATCCTTTCATCTCGATTTACGATTTACGATTTACGATTAGTAGGTAAAAATCGTAAATCGCAAATCGTAAATCGTAAATTACTTTTTGTATCCCAGTTGCGCCGATACTCGCTCCGCCGCTGCTATCACCAGCGGAGCCAGCTCGACCAGCCGCTCCGGGGTCAGGCGGGCAGTGGGGCCGTTCAGGCTGAGGGCGGCTATGGCCCGGCCATCGTGATTGCGCACCGGCGCGCCCACCGCCCCAAAACCGAGTTCCAACTCTTCTACCGCCGTAGCGTAGCCCTGTTCTCGAAAGCGCGCCAATTCGCGGCGCAAAATGTCCGGGTCAACGATAGTTTGGGGTGTCGCCTGGGGCAGGGGTCGCTGCAAAAAGGCCTCTTGTTCCGCAGTTGACAGACAGGCCAGTAGCATTTTGCCGGTCGAGGTGGTGTGAGCCGGCCAGCGGGAACCAATGGATTGGTTGGCCCCAATCAGACGCGCCCCCAATACCTCATCCAATACCAAAATATCGTCGCCGGCCAGGGCTTCCAGGGTAGCAGCTTCGCCGGTGGCGCGGGCCAACGCTTCCAACTCTGTCCGGCACACCGAGCGCAAATCATTGGCCCGCAGCGCCCGCCCGCCCAGGGCGATAATCTCCGGCCCCAATTGGTAGGTTTCGCTGGTAGCGTGGCGGGCAATCAAGCCCTCGCTTTCCAGGGCAGTCAGCAGCCGGTAGGCGGTAGTTTTATTTAACCCTACCGTGCGGGCCAGTTCGGCCAGCCCCAGGCGCGGCTGCTCATCGCTAAAAGCTTTGAGCAAGGCAATCGCTCGCTGCACCGCCTGTGTTCCCGGATAAGGTTCATTGACCTGCATTTTAGGATTGATTTCAGATTTTGAAATTAAATTACAAATTGTGAACCGATTTTATCACCGGAGCGAGAATTTGTCAAAACGTAGTTTCAGAGAGAGGCCCGTTAAATGTAACTACCCAGCCTCATGTCATTGCGAGCCGCAGGCGAAGCAATCTCTAGCCCGGACGTGGAGATTGCTTCGGGTACAAAGCGCCCTCGCAATGACATACTTAAGTAGTTATTATGGGCGGATCATATGTCAACAGCGGTTACAAAAGCGTGGATGAACTTTTGCCCGCGCGCCCGCGCCACCGAGACGCGGTGATTCCCGTCGGTCACAAAATAAAGTTGGCCCACTTTCAAAAGTTCCACCGGCGGCAGGGTGATCTGCTCATAGTAAGCCCGGTCAACCCTGACCCAGCGCTCTCTGAGGCGCATCTGGCGCGGCAAAAAAGAGCGGTCAAAATCAAGACAGCATCTTTCGCTGCCCACAATCTTCTCCAGGGGCACGGTTTCCAGGCCCAGGTAATGGGTGGACTGCTCCGGTAGCTCGGGGTTGAACTGGTCAAAGGAGCACAAATCGTTGTTGTGGCAGGTCAGCCAACTGAGCCAGTCTCGCCACATGGCCTTGCGCACGGCTCGTTCAAAATCTCGCTGGGCTAATTGGGTGATGAGTGAAGTGGTCATAAGGGTAAAATATCAAATAGTTTCATATTATGATATGAAATTTCAATATTTTGACAAATTTCAACCCACTGTGCTATACTCACCCCCACTTGTTGAGAGTACTTACCTATCTCCAATACCCAGAGGGCACGCTGTCTCTAATCTCCAATTACCAATTACTATTTATGAGGAGAGAACATGACCCACTTTGTCAACCAATTCATCGCGCCGGCCAGGGGAGCCAGCACGCTGGAGGGGCGCTACTATACCTCGGACGATATTTTTCAGGCCGAATTGGAGCGTATCTTTTACGAGCGCTGGTTGTGCGTGGGGCGGGTGGAACAAATCCCCCACCCCGGTGATTATTTTGTTCAGGCGGTGGGTGAGGAAAGCCTGATTTTAACGCGAGGGCAAGACGGCCAGGTGCGCGCTTTTTACAACGTGTGCCGCCACCGGGGGACGCGCATGTGTACGGCGGCGGACGGCCGCTTTAACGGCTCGATTCAATGCCCTTACCATGCCTGGACCTATGGCCTAGACGGCCGGCTCATCGGTGCGCCGCATATGAGTGAGGTGGAGGGTTTTGATAAGGGGGCGTATCCGCTCTACCAGGCGGCGGTGGGGGTGTGGGAAGGCTTTGTGTTTGTCAGCCTGTCGGCGCAGCCGGAGCC
Source organism: uncultured Caldilineaceae bacterium (assembly GCA_964505845.1). GTDB lineage: Bacteria > Chloroflexota > Anaerolineae > 4572-78 > J111 > DSQQ01. The sequence goes on along the minus strand of CAZDMM010000644.1, from coordinate 673 downwards.
GCTTGAGCGGGCCTTTGCTCCGCTCATGGGCAAATTTAGCGGCTGGAACGTGGCCGCTCTGCGCTCGGCCCGGCGGATTGACTACGAGGTACAGGCCAATTGGAAGCTGGTGGTGGAAAATTACTCGGAGTGCTACCACTGCCCCTTGATTCACCCGACCTTGTCGACCCTCTCGTACTATCGCAGCGGGCGCAATGATCTGATCGCCGGGCCATTTTTGGGCGGCTACATGGATCTCGATCATGAGGTGGAAAGCCTCTCGTTGAACGGCCATGCTTGCAGCCTGCCCTTGAGCGGCGTCACCGGCGAGGATTTGAGCCGGGTGTACTATTACTCTCTCTTTCCCAATATGCTGCTGAGTCTGCACCCCGACTATGTGATGTTCCACCTGTTGTGGCCGGAGAGCGCGGGCCGCACCCGTATCCGGTGTGAGTGGTTGTTTGACCCGCAGGCCATGACTCAGCCGGATTTTGACCCCGGCGGGGCGGTGGAGTTCTGGGATATGACCAATCGCCAGGATTGGCAGGTGTGCGAGTTATCGCAGTTGGGGCTGCGCTCGCGGGTGTACACGCCAGGACCGTACTCGGCGGGGGAGAGCCTGCCGGCCGCCTTTGACCGGGAAGTGCTACGGGCGTTGGGTGAGGAGGGTACGGTGAGGCGGTGAGGCGAGGCT
>CAZDMM010000643.1:0-4754 GCA_964505845.1 uncultured Caldilineaceae bacterium | reverse complement strand
AGGGAGAGGATGGTGGCCTGGGTGGTGCTCCAGGTGCCCCAGCTATCCTTGCTTTGAATGAGCGAGGCCAGCGCCCCACCGGTCGCGTCGGGATAGACCCCCGCCCGCAGAAAGGCGGCTGCGGCCAGAGCGGTGGTCTCGACGCTGCCGCTGCTGCCGGTCGCACCCATAAACGAGGCCTGCTCATTCTGCCAGTAGACCTGATCGCCTTCCTGAATCCTCATTCCGTACAATTTTTCCAGGACGGCTCGGGTCGTGCCATCGTTAGGATCATAGGCGGTCAGGGCATTGGCCACGAGAGCCAGGCCGTAGGCATCCTTTTCCTGGCGGGCAAACTCACGGAGGTAGGCCATGGCCCGGTTGACTTCGGGGGTGTCCTGGTAGCCGGCCTGGATCAAGGCCCAGGTGATGTAAGCCGTGGTGGGCGCTTTGGAGTCCACCTGCCAGTGTTCGGAGTAGCCCTGCTCCAGCCACGTCCCGTCGGACTGCTGCTGGGCCATTAACCAGCGGGCGGTGCGGTCAATCACTTCCGAGTCCACCGGGTAGACTTTGGCCATATCGCTGAATTCCATCAAACCGTAGGCGGTCAGGAAGACCTCGGCGGGCGGCTGGCCAAACAGGGAGAAGCCGCCGCCGGCAACCTCAAAGGTCAGCAGGCGCTGGTAGCCGGTGGCCACATATTTTTCGGCGGTCAGTTGCACTTCGGGATTGGCCTGGCCGGTGCTTTGCAGGTAATCCAACACGAGCACATTCGGGTACGTCACCGACGTACTTTGCTCAAATCAGCCATAGGGCAGGCGCAGGATTTTCTCCAGACCCTCGACCACCTGGGCCAGCACCCCGGTGTAAATCTTGACCTCGACCCGGGCCGTGCGGGGCACGTTCTCCGGCGGCAGGGTGAGGGTTAACTCCTTGTTTTCCCGCAGCCAGTTGCTCTCGGTCTGGCGGACTTCCTGGCCGTTGGGCGTGACCCGCACTTCCCGGCGCACCGCGTCGCTCATCTTCTCACCCCAGGCGGTCACTTGAAATCCCTGCCGGCCAAAGGTTTTGACCCGGATGGGGAAGTAGACCACGTCAATATCGTTGGCGGCGATGGTCAGGCTTTGTTCGGCTTCACCCAGGAGCTCAAACCAGGGTTCCGGTTTGACTTCCAGCCGCACCTCTTGGGCCTGGGGCAGGTAGTTGAAGACCCCGACGGGGATGCTGATTTCGTCATCCTGGGTCAGGGCCACCGGCAGGTCCACATCCACAAAGAAATCTTGGAAGACCCGCACCCCCTGGGTGGTAAAACCCAGCCGCCCATCCTGGGACGAGGCCAGGGCGGTCAGCCGCCAGGTGGTGATACTGTCGGCCAGGGGGATTTCCAGCTTGGCCTGCCCGGTCTGGTCGGTAACAACTTCGGGGTTCCAGTAGAGGGTTTCGGGGAAGAACTGGCGCAGCCGGGGCGCTTCGGCAGAGCCGGCGGGCGTGGTCTCGGCCTCGGCGGCGGCGCTTTCCGTTTTCAGATCAACCGCATCCTGACGACCCGCGGTAGCGGTGGGCATCGCAGCCAGCATCATTACCTCCGGCTGGGGCGGGGCCAGCATCGCTCGACTGTTCATTAGAAACACGAAAGGGATGGCCAGGATGACCGGGCTGAGCAGGCCGCCCAGCAGGGTAGGCAGCCAGGCGGGGCCGCGCCGGCCCTCGGCCCGCAGCTTTTGGCCGTAAAGCAGATAAGCGCCCGGTAACAATAGCAGGGCGATAATAATCGCCACACCCCAGGCATCATCGGGCGGCGGCGAGTCATTGCTTAGATATAGCAACAGCACCAACAGGGCAATCCCCCCGGCCGAGAGCAAAAAGATGAACTTGGCCGTCTCGTCCCGCCGCCGCCAGCCATAAACGCCCAGGCCGAGCAGGAGCAGCCCAAACGCGCCGCCCAGAACAAAAGGCAGGATTTCCTCCAGGTCAAGCTGCCAAAAGAAGCGCTGGACTTCGTAGGAGAGCGAGGTGATAAAGGCAATCAGGCCGTACAGGGCGGCCCAAATCAGCAGCAGCAAGCCGCTCACTTTGACCAGCCCCCACAAGGAACGTTTGACCAGCCCGGTACCGCGCAGGGCCAGGATCACTACCAGCCACAGCAGCAACGGCAGCAGCGTCAACCCCAGCAGGGTCAGGTTGGTCAGGGTCAAATAGCTTTTGGCTTGAAGCTGGCGCAGGGCCTCCATTTTTTCGGGGCGGCTGTTGGCCTGGAGGGCCAGGCCGCTGGTCGGAGCGGCGGCCCAGGCCGCCCGGATGCTGGTATCCTGGGCCTGGCGCAGTTCCGGTGGCGGAGCCTGGTCGGAGGCAGCCGGCAGGCTGAACCCCTTAACCTGGTAGAGCGGTTCCATCAATTCGGCTTCGAGCAGGAAGTAGAGCTTGGCAAAGCCGGGGTCCTGGCGCTGCAAGGCAAAAACCGACTCGTCCACGACGGCCAGGCCGAGGGCGCTCTGCACCGGCGAGCCGTCCGCCTGAGCCGTCGTCTGGAAGTTGAGGGTGGCGGTCTCGCCGGGGCGGTAGCTTTCTTTGTCGGCGGTGATGCTGACGGCCAGGTCGCGCGGTTCGTCCACGACCACAATGCGGGTATCGCGGACCAGCGTGCCATCGAGCAGGACTTTGTAGGCGTGCAGTTCCAGCGTGCCGTACAGGTCGGGTCCAAGATCAACGGCAAAGTCGGCCCGGCCGGCCTGCACCGGCGTCGAGCGGGTGGAGAGGGTCTGCCCCTCCTTGACGATGTCCAGGTAGATGCTGCCGCTGTCGAGAGGAGTCAGGGCGACCAGGTTCATCGTTTCGCCCACGGCGTAGGCGGCCCGGTCGGCCCGCAGCAGGACGTGGTCGCTGCCCGCTTCGGGCTGCAAGGGGACAAGGCGGGCGGCGCTGAAACCGCGCTTATCGCTGGCCTCGATGTTCAATAAGACCTCGTTTGGACCCGGCTGCAAACGAAGTTCGGCCAGACCGAATGCGTTGGTGGTCAGCTTTTGCGGCGGATTTTGGTTGATGCCGATTTGCAAATCGGTTTGGGCCGGCGTCCCGTCGGGATAAGCGGTCAAGATGTAGACGATGTTCTCCACGCCGGGGCGAAGTGCGCCGCTTTCGGCCACCGCCTCGATGACGATGGGCTGGGCGGCGACCGGCAGCACGGCGCTGCTCTGCTCGGCGTGCTCGGTCTGGTCAATCACGGTCACTTCCAGGGCAAATTGGGCCTGGCCGCTGTCGAGGCCGGAACCGGCGAAATAACCAGGCAAATCGAAGCTGAAATCGTAGCGACCGGTGGCGTCGGTCTGGCCGGCCAGGTTGACCAGTTCGACCCGCTCCACATCGTAGACCAGCCCCACCAGGCGCACCTGGCTTGCGGCGACCGGCTTGCCGAAGAAGTAGTCGGCCTGGACGCTGCCCTCGACCCGCTGGCCGGGAGTGTAGAAGCTGCGCTCGGTGGTCACCGTGACGCCGAATTTGGGCAACACGTAGGGTTTGACCTCAACCGTTTTTTCGGAGGTGGTGTTGCCCAGGCTGGCGCTCAGTTTGTAGTCGCCCTGGTTGACCATGTCGGCCAGGACAAAATCGGCGGCGGCGATACCGTAGGCGGAGGTGGGCACCCTCTGGCGAAAGACCTTGTTGCCTTTGGCGTCCTGGACCACAAAGTCAATGCTGGCCTGGCGGGCCGGGGTCAGATCAAAGGGGTCGAGGGCCAGAGCGCGGAGGTGGATGGTCTGGCCGGGCTGGTACAGGGGCTTGTCGCTGCTGAGCAGCAGCCGAAACTCCCGCTGAACCTTGACCGGCCGCTCCAGCCGGTCGGCTCCCTTGGACGACTCGGTTTCGACGATGAGGCGGTAGTCGCCAGTGGCCTCAGCGGGAACCTGAAAGGTCAGGGGCAGGCTGCCGCCGGCGTCGGTAGTCCCGGCAAACAGGGGCAGCGGTTGGCCCCCGGCCTGGGGTTGGAGGCTGACCTTGACCTGGGCGTCGCCTACCGGCTGGCCGCTGCCGGCTTGCTGCACCACCACCCGCAGGCCGGCCTCGCTGCCGGGGGCCAGGCGCTCCGGTCCGATGACGATGGTCTGCTGGGCGTCGGCCCGCTCGGGGAGGGTGCTGATGTAGCCGTAGGCGGCAAAGCCGGCGGCGACGATGAGGATCAGCAGCAGTTTCAGGACGGTCGGGAGATATGAGCGCAGTTTGGTTGGCATAAGTGTTCCTCCTTGAACAGAAAGGTCAATTATGCTTTAGACGCTGCCAGACGGGAGAAAGTTCCGAGGAGAATGTTTTTTATGTACAGCACAAGTGCAAAGTGACCGGCGCCTCCACATTCTTCGAGGAGCAACCAATCAATCCCGAAGCGCCGGTCACCTGTTCTTAACATGAGCCGAAAGTTTTTGTTTTGGGGTTGTTTCAGAGGTAAAGGCGTGCTAAAATAGAACGATATAAATAAAAGACCCCGGCTGTGGAAAGGACAGGGGTCTTTGTCTATTTGCTTTGACCACGCGCAAGGCCTGGCCGAGCCGGATTGTTAGACATAACTTAGCATGGAGGCGCAGCTTGGTCAAGGCCGCGCTTTTTTGGTGTTTTGGCGCGCCAGCCGATGTGACCCACTGCCAACAACTCAGCCTCTGTGGAGACCATGATTTAATGGCAAACAACAACCATTTCAACTTTGAAACCGAACTGTGGCAAACCGCCGTCAGCTTGCGGGGGACGGTGGCCCCGGCGGAGTACAAGAATTACGTGCTGCCGCTGCTGTT
>CAZDMM010000642.1:0-4765 GCA_964505845.1 uncultured Caldilineaceae bacterium | reverse complement strand
GCCCTTAACCCCCCCTTCAATCGAGCCGCCTGCTCGCGGTTCCTCAACCTGAGTGAGCCGTAACGGTATCTCGATGAGAGCTACGCCCTGCTGGTTGGTTTAACGGCCAACCAGCAGGGCATCACCTGGCGAGAAGCCTGCACTTGACTATGCAAGAAAAGGGGTAACACCATGGCCCAAAAGATGATTCTGCACATTGAGGACGATACCTGCGTCCGTGATTTGGTCAATAAATTTTTAACTTATCACGGCTACCAGGTCATCCAGGCTGAAGACGGGCCAAGCGGTTTAAGGCTGATTGGCCAGCTCAAACCACCCCTGGTTTTAATGGATATTGATTTACCCCGCATGAATGGCCTGGAAGTGATGAAACAGATCAAGGCCGATGACCAATTTAACCATATCCCGGTCATTGCCTGCACCGGCTCGGCTACCGCTAATAATCGGGCTGATTATCTGGCGGCCGGCTTTGTAGCGCTGCTGCCAAAGCCAACCTCATTGGCAGAACTCATGCGCATGGTTAATTCTTACTAACCAGACTCTGACGAGGATTTGGATTATTGAGGTGAAACCAAAGGTTATTTGACGACACAAAAAGGGGGGCGTGAACAAACATTCCGAAAGGGTAAATAGGAGAATTAATGATGTCCGAGACGCTTTTATTGATAGAAGATGATATTACCCTATGCAAAGCGTTACGGTTCATGCTTACCAAAAAAGGCTTTGAGGTAGAAGTAGCCCATGACGCCTTTACCGGGTTACAAAAATCTTATGCTGTTAAGCCAGATGCCATTATATTGGATATTATGCTGCCCGATATAGATGGCTGGCAAGCCTGCGCTCGTTTTAGAGAGATGTCTGATGTGCCGATTATTATGCTGACGGCCCTTGACTCGGCAGAGAACGTGGTCAAGGGCTTGAATTTGGGAGCCGATACTTACCTGGTCAAACCGATAACAGCCGAAGAGCTATCGGCGCGGGTTCGAGCTTTGCTGCGGCGGGTTTCCCGCTCCAACAGCCCCAACTCCAGGAATGGGCGGAGACCAATCTTAACCCATGAAAATGTGGTTATTGATTTTGACAAACATAAAGTCATCATTGATGATAAACGGGTTGATTTGAGTCCCACAGAGTTTCGTCTCTTCTCAATTCTGGTTCATCACAAAGGCCGTATGTTGCCCTATGAATTTCTGCTAGCCGAAGTTTGGGGGCCGGAATACATTGGTGAAATAGATTACTTGCGCCTCTACATCAGTTATCTGCGCCGCAAGGTTGAAAAAGATCCCGCCAAACCGGCTTTAATCCACAACGAGGCGGGGGTTGGCTACCAATTTGGATAAAGGCCGGATGATACCCGGCTTGCCTCATATTTTACTTCTAAAATTTGGCCGGCAGTTAAATTTGATTATGGGTATATTCAGGCCAATCTGACCTCACCGCCCGGTCTCCACCCACAGATGTTCCCCATCGGTGCTGAACTCCACCGTGCCCTGCTCATCGGTGCGGAAAACGATGATGCCGCGCTCGGCGTAACGTTCCAGCACCTCCGGCGAGGGGTGGCCAAAATCATTGTCTTTCCCCACCGAAATGACCACCACCTGCGGATTGACCGCCTCTAAAAAAGCTTCGCTGGAGGAGGTTTTGCTGCCGTGATGGGCGCTTTTGAGCACGGTGGCGGCTAGAGGTGCGCCGGCCATCACTAAATTTCGCTCCACCGGCTCCTCAATATCACCGGTCAGCAAAAAGCTGACCCGCCCCCATTCCAGCCGCAGCACGATGGAGTGGTTGTTGGTTTTGTCTTCGCCGGAGGTGGCCGGGCCGGGCGTCAGCAAGGTAGCGGTAATCCCGCTTCCAAAAAATAATTGCATCCCGGCCTGTCCCACCGTTGGGGCCAGCCCGGCCCGGGCCAGTTGGCTTTCCCACTCCCGGTACAACTCGCTGTTGGTGCCAATATCCGTCACCAAAACCTGGCTCACCGTGTAGCGATCCAGCAGCGGCGGCAGCCCGGCCAGGTGGTCGGCGTCGGGGTGGGTGCTGATAACCACGTCCAACGAGTGATCCCAAAAGGGCATCTCCTGGCCCAGCCGCCAGGTCAAATCGGTGGGGGTGGGGCCGCCGTCAATCAGAATTTGCCGGCCCGCCGGGGTGGTGACGAGGATAGCGTCGCCCTGGCCTACATCCAGCACGGCCACGTGCAGGCGGCCATCGGGCAGCGATAGCATCGCCAGCCAGATCAGCAGCGCCCCTACACCCACGCTGCCCAACCACAAGCGGGTGCGGGCCGAGCCGATTTCGGGCAGGTGAAAGCGAGGCTGAACCTCCTCTTTCTCGCGGGGACGATTGGCCGACCAGATGCCTGCGCCAATCGCGGCATACATCAAAATCAGCAGCCACAACGGCAGCGTCCCCAAATCTAGCGAGGCAAAAGGCAGGCGGGCCGACCACTCCACCAGCGTCACCGTCCAGGCCAGCGGTAGCCAGACCAGCCAGCCGAGCGCCTGGCCCAGCGGCAGCCACAGCATGCCCACCAGGGTTGCCAGGCCGCCCAGCAGCATAATCGGTGGTTGGGCCGGCAAAATGAGCAGATTGGTCAGCAGCGAAACCAGCGACAGGCGGCCAAAGTGGTACACAATGAGCGGCCCGGTGATAATCTGGGCCGCCAGCGTTACCACCAGCAGCTCATTGAGCAGAGCCATGGCCAGGCCGACCTGCTCCCGGCGCAGCAGCCGCTGCAGCAGGCCAAAGAGGGTCTGTTCCAGGGGTGGAACCAGCAAAACCAGCCCCAGAGTAGCCATAAAGCTGAGTTGAAAGCCCACATCCCCCAGGATGAGCGGATTGAGCAGGGTCAGCACAAAGCCGGAGAAAAAGAGGGAATTGAGAGCCAGGCCGGGCCGTCCCACCCAGATGGCCAGCACCCACACCAACCCCATCACGGCCGCCCGGCTGACGGCGGCATCGGCCCCCACCAAAAAGGTGTAAATAATAATGCCCACCATCGCCAGCGGCGGTGTCCAGCGTTTACCCACCAATCTTTGTCCAAACAACAGCAGCAGCCCGGCAATCAGCGAAATATTGCTGCCGGAAATAACGATCACATGCGAGGTTCCGGTGAGGTTAAAGGCTTCGTACAAACCCTTGGGGATGCCGGTTTCGATACCCAACAGGATGCCGTTCAGCAGCGAGGCATACGGCTCGGCCAGGATGCGGTTGATGGTACGGGAGGCGCTGGCTTTGAAAGCAAACATGGCGGCCCAAAAGGGGTTGCCCTGGTTACTCGCCAGCACCTCGATGCGGGGGCGGCGCAGCAAGGAGTAAATATCAAAGCGGGCCAGGTAATCTTTATAGGAAAAATCCTCAAAAACCGGCGGCGTTTCCAATTTACCGCCGACGCTCAACCGGTCGCCGTAATGATATTCCGGGTAGCGCGGGGCGCGCACCAGGACCAGGCCGCTGACAGGTTGCGCTGCGCCGGCAATCTCCACCGACTCGGCTTGCAGTTGGAGATTGCTGTAGGTGTCGCGCACATCCGGCTCATCCACTACCAGCCCAACTATTTTAAGCGGGGCGGGGGAGTCGTTATAAAAGGCGATGTGGCCGGCATCGAACACCGGTTGGAAAAAGAGGAAGCGCAAGGCTCCGGCGCACAGGGCCAGCCACACTCCGGCCCACATTTTAAGATCAGCATTATACTGATAGAGGAAAAGCGCCGCCAGCGCCGGCAGAGTGGCCATGGCTACCACCGGCCACGGCAGGTTGAGCCAGCGGGCCAGAGCAATGCCAAGTATCCAGGCGATACTTAAACGAGCTAATAAGGGCACTAACATTCTCCTAGCTGCGGAATTTTAACACAGCCGAAAGCGAGAAGTCAAAGCTATAGGGGACAGAGATAACTCTGCCAACGAGGGGTTACAGCTGGATATCTGTAACTATTTGAACAGTTCTTGGTGGAACCTTCTTTTTATGGTTGTCACTCACAACCGGCGCAAATTCCTGTGCGCCCTGGAGAATATCGTTTTACCGCGTGAGGCGTTTCGCGCTGTCATAAGGGATCACCCTTTCACCATCGAGGCGATTGTCATTCTGCCCGACCATCTCCATTGTGTGTTACAACCCGGTGAAACACGGTTTAGTCAAAGCGCCCCTTAATTGGGCGTACTCCAGTTTCCGGCGCTATGTTCAGATGGGTAAGCCCCCCGAAGGCTGCACGTCGCGGCCCCTGGCTACCGCAGGTAGGTAAAAACCGCTTCAAAGCAGTTGACCAGCCTGCTGCAGCGGGCTTCCCCCTATGGTAGCCGGGCGGTTACTACTCAGCCTAGCGGTTGAAACCGCTCCTCCAGGGCTAAGGCCGGTCGTACCCAAAGGGCATTATATCCGCCTACGTCCCCTTCGGGCGGGTTGTGTTTTTAGCCCGCCGTGTAGCGTGTGGGCTTTACGGCTGAAAGCCCTCAAGGAGCGACTGAAGTCGCGCCAGCCTGAGCAGTTACAATTTATTTTTCAAACGTAGTACAATCGTGGGCGCGGCTAATTTGCGGGCGTTGAACTAAGCGCTGCGCGCAGGGAAGCAAGACCCTAATGTTGAACCACGAAAGCTCCTGAGAGACAGGGGCTTTTGTTTTTTTCTCCACATTTGCCCCCCAACTGGCTATACTTTCTGCAAAAAACACATTTTTCAGGAGGTATAGTGATGACAGCGTTACGGCAAAAAATGATTGAAGATATGCAGTTACGGGGACCATCGGCCCGCACCCAGGAGAGTTATGTGCGG
>CAZDMM010000641.1:0-4771 GCA_964505845.1 uncultured Caldilineaceae bacterium | reverse complement strand
TCCCCAGGTGTTCCAGGTTTTTCAAAACATGCGGGGTAAAATCCCGGATGTCGTCCATTTCTGGATTCCAATCCGGCTCGCGCAGAAACTCCGGGATGTCTCTGGCTTTAACTTTACTGGGCTGGGTGCGGGAGGTATGCAAAAAGGTGCCGCCGGTACGGTCAACAGTACGGACAACCTGTTTGTCCAGGGGGATAATCCATCTTTTGCCCTCTTCCGGGTCATCCCGATTATAGTTTAGCAAGCCGGCCCAGCCCCGGCGAATACCCATGACCGTGTGGCCTTCATCCACCGCCCGGTTGACCACCGCTTTGATACAAGGATTAAGACCGGGGACGTCGCCGCCGCCGGTTAAAATACCGATTTTCATAACCAACCCTCATTGTAAGCCTCAAAAAAGCGCCTGATGGCCTGTTCTCCCTCCTGGGCTGCTTCTTCCCACATTTGCCTGAACTCAACCGCCAGCCGAAACGCCTCATCTTCATCTCGTTCATCATTGATGTAAAAACGTTTCATATAATACCGGCCATATGGCCCAATGGGGACAAAAGCGGCCCAATACTCTTGTTTTTGCCCGGTTTGCCCATGATAGTGATGGCTAAAGTGAACCCCATTGACCCCGCTGCGATTGCTGGCTTGAGGTTTAGTGCGGTACAGCGAAAATTTGCCCGCTTTTTTGGGGGGAGCTATCCGCTGCATCTCTTCTTTGTAGGCTTGGGCTAAGGCCAGGGCCTGGTCGCGCCCGCCGCACTTTAGGTCGCTGAACAGCTTGGATGGGTAGCCGCGCCGGCCCGCCCCTCTAACCTGCCAGCCATGTGTATTGGATTTATCAATTCTGACAATGAAAGCCATAAGCTAAACCCATTTCTCTACATTTAGATAAATCGGTTCATATTATAAGCTTTTTTGCAATTTAATCCAACCATATATCGGTAATGCCGGCTAACTGCAACTGCTGGCGCAGGTACTCGGTGTATTTGGTGGTCTGGTTGGGGAAGTCAATTTGAATCTCTTTTGGCCCGTTGGGGATATGGAAGCTGAACAGGTCGTTGCCGGGGCGGTCGGTGAGCAGGGCAAAGATGCGGCGCATGCGGTCTTTGTCGCGCACCAGGTTGCCGGTGGGCGGGATACGGATGTGCAGCCAGTGGGCCAGGGTCTCATCCACTGCCGGGGGTGGCGGCGGGGGTGGTTCCGGCGCCTGGTAGGGTACGCTGACTTCGGCCAAAAGCGTTGGCGGGGGCGGCGGCTCGGGCGGGTTGTAAGGCTGGCTGCTTTCAGGTGGGGCCGGTATATGCCTGGCGGCCCCATTACCGTTGACGCCGTTGGGGCGGACCGGGGGCGTGTCGCCGTTAGAGGCATGATAGCTGGTCAGCTCGGTGGTGATGGCGTCGGCCAGGATTTTGGGTGGGCGGCCCTCTTGCGCGGCGTCAACCTTGCCCCGCACAAAAATCAATTTTCCTTCCAGCAACAACTCTTTGTGAGCGGCGTAGGCGCGCGGGAAGATAATCACCTCGCGGCTGGCCTGGGTATCTTCAATCTCTACAAAGGCCATCGGCTCGCCCTTTTTGCTCTGGTGGTGGCGGATGGAGCTGATGACCCCGGCCACGTTGACCTGCCGCCCGTGCATGCTCTCGTCCAATTCGGCCAGCAGGGTAGCGTTGGCCGCTTTGATTTCGGCCATGTATTTTTGCAGCGGGTGATCCGACAGGTAAGCGCCGACCAACTCTTTTTCCCAGGCCAGCACTTCCTTCTGGTTGACCTCTTCCACCGCCGGCAGCGGGTACAGGATAGAGCCGGTCTGCGGCGCATCAAAGCTGCCCATGTCAAACATGCTCATCTGCCCCACCGAAGCGGCCTTGTGGGTAGAGCTGGAGAGGTTAATCATGCGGTCAATGATAGCTAAAAGCTGCGGCCGCTTGCCAAAGCAATCTAGCGCCCCCACCTTAATCAAACATTCCAACGAGCGGCGGCCCACGTGGCGCAGGTCAACCCGCTGGCAAAAGTCATCAATGTCCACAAAGGGGCCATCCTGATCACGAGCCGCCAAAATATCGCCAATCGGCCCCTCGCCCACATTTTTGATGGCGCTCAGGCCAAAGCGGATGGCCGACCCGCCGCCGGGCCGGTCTTCAATGGTAAAATCTATGCGGCTGTGGTTGATGTGGGGCGGCAGCACCGGGATGCCCATGGCTCGGCACTCGCCCACCAGCAGGCCCACCTTTTCGGTGTTGTTGCGCTCAACGGTGAGCAGGGCGGCCATGTACTCCACCGGGAAGTGAGCTTTGAGATAGGCGGTTTGGCACGTTACCAGGGCGTAGTCGGCGGCGTGGGCCTTGTTAAAGCCGTAGCGGGCAAAAAATTCGATGTCGCCGTAGATGGCCTCGGCCACCTCTTTTTCGATGCCGTTGGCTACGGAACCCTCCACAAACTTGGAGCGATGCTCGTCAATCTTGGCCTTAATCTTTTTGCCCACCGCCTTGCGGATCTGGTCGGCCTCGCCGGGGGCGTAGCCGGCCAATTGGGAGGCAATCTGGATAATCTGCTCCTGGTAAACGATGATACCGTAGGTTTCAGCCAGGATGGGTTCCAGGCGGGGGTGCTTGTACTCCACCTTTTCTTTGCCATGCATGCGGGCAATATAGGTGGGGATGTATTCCATCGGGCCGGGGCGGAAGAGGGAGATGGCTGCCACGATGTGCTCAAACCGGGTCGGCTTCATATCGGTGAGGACGCGGCGCATGCCGCTGCCTTCTACCTGGAAGACCCCGGTCACGTCGCCTTTGGCCAGGAGTTCAAACGCCTTTTCCGGCGGCGGCAGGTGGGGCAAATCCTTAAAGGCTTCCGGCTGATCCATCGGAATATTGGTCAAATCAAAATCCAGGCTATGCCGCTCTTTGATCAGTTCGGCGGCTTTGCGCATCACCGTCAAGGTAGACAGGCCCAAAAAGTCAACCTTGAGCAGGCCGATGGACTCGCAGATGGGGAACTCAAACTGGGTCACCGCCTCGGTGATGACCGCGCCCTGCGCCCGCATGACCGGCACGTATTCGGTCAGCGGCTTGTCGGTGACGATGACGGCGGCGGCATGCACCGAACTGTGGCGGGCGACGCCTTCCAGGTTGCGGGCAAAATCCACCAATTCATGCACATGCTCGGCCTGCTCGTACTGCTCTTTGAGTTCCGAGGCGTAAAATTCGTGCTCCGGGTTGAGGGCGTCGTCAATGGTGCAGGGTTTGCCGGGGATGGCGGTGATTTGCTTGGCAATGGTATCCACCTCGGCCAGGGGGATGTCCATGGCCCGGCCCACATCGCGGATGGCGGCGCGGGCTTTCATCCGCCCAAAAGAGACAATCTGGGCCACCCGGTCGGGGCCGTAGCGCTGGATGGTGTATTCGATCATGCGCTCGCGCTGGTCGTCGGGATAATCCAAATCAAAATCGGGCATGGAGATGCGGCCGGGGTTGAGGAAGCGTTCAAAGATGAGGTTGTGGCGCAGCGGCTCGATGAGAGTGATGCCGGTGGCGTAGGCCACAATCGAGCCGGCCCCGGAGCCGCGCACGTTCCACCAGATGCCCTGCTCGCGGGCAAAGCGGCACAAATCCCACACAATCAAATAATAGATGGCAAAGCCCATGCCGTTGATGATGTTGAGTTCATGCTCCATCCTGGCCCGGATTTCCGGCGAGTGGGCCATCTCGCCGTATTTTTCGGCCAGCCCTTTTTCGGTCAGGTAGCGCAAAAAGCCGGGATAATCTTTAGTCTCTTTGAAGCGGCGGGGCATCACCTCGTCGGGCAGATGGTCGGTGGGCAGCTCCGGCAGGTGAAAGCTGCTGTCTTCCAAATCCACCTCACACATTTCGGCGATTTTGAGGCTGTTGGTAAAGGCGCTCTCCGGCAAATCCACCAGCGGGCGGAAGACAGCCCGCATTTGCTCCAGGCTTTTTAAATAGTAGCTCTCATCGGTAAAGCGCAGGCGGTTGGGCTGCTTGACCAGCGAGCCGGTCTGCACGCACAGCAAGGTGTCGTGGGCTTTGGCGTCGGCGGCGGTGACGTAATGGACATCATTGGTGACCAGCAGGCCCAGATTGTGCTGTTTGGCCCAATCGAACAGGGTGTGGTTGATGCGGCTCAACTCCGGGATGCTGTGCTCTTGCAGTTCCACGTAAAAGCGCTCTCGTCCAAAAACGTCCAAATACCAGCGCAGCCGCTCCAACGCCTTTTCCGGCTGGGGTGGGCGGCCATCCTCACCGGTCAGCAGCGCGGGCACTTCGGCGGCCATGCAGCCGGTGGTGCAGATGAGGCCCTCGGCGTGGGCGGCCAGGTACTCGGCGTCAATGCGGGGCTTGTAGTAAAAGCCCTGCATCTGGGCGTCGCTGCAAATCTTGAGCAGATTTTTGTAGCCGGTCATATTCTGAGCCAGCAACAGCAGGTGGTGGCGCACGTTGTCTTTTTGGGAGTCGCGGTCGCTCATCTTGCGGCCAAAGGGGGTGAGGTAGGCTTCCACGCCGATGATGGGCTTGACGTTCTGCTTTTTGCAATCGCGGAAAAACTCAATGGCCCCGTGCATGACGCCGTGATCAGTCAAGGCCAGGGCCGGCTGGCCCAATCGAGCCGCCTCTTTGGCCAGTTGGCCGGTGCGGCCCAGCCCATCAAGCAGCGAGTATTCGCTATGAACGTGAAGGTGGACAAAGTCTTCCATAGGCGGGAGCCTCTTTTCAAACAAAGATGATTTAAAACGTGGTGCGTGGTGCGTAGTGCGTTATTCTACGCA
>CAZDMM010000640.1:4527-4781 GCA_964505845.1 uncultured Caldilineaceae bacterium | reverse complement strand
CTACCAAGAGACCAGACTATTCCAGAAAGTGAGACCTATCAAATACAATGGCCGCAATTACCCCTCGCAAAAGATTGTCATTTGGCGCAGCCGATATTGACCAGATGTTAGGGGGCGGGCTGTTTAACGGCACCGCCGCCCTCATCAGCGGCGCTCCTGGCGTCGGCAAAACTACCTTAGGCTTACAATTTTTAATTGCCGGGATTAAAGCAGGCCAACCTGGCCTGATGGTCTCTTTTGAAGAGTTCCCATCT
>CAZDMM010000640.1:0-4517 GCA_964505845.1 uncultured Caldilineaceae bacterium | reverse complement strand
ATCCGAGACGCATTGCAGTTAGGGTGGGATTTAAGAGCTTTGGAAAAAAGCGGCCAGCTTAAAATTATTTTTACCTCGCCGGAAGTCTTCTTTAACAGTTTAAGGTCGCAGGATAACCCACTCCTGGCTACGGCCACATTTGCCCCGGAGCGGGTGGTGGTAGACAGCGCCGCTCATTTCCAGAGGCTCTCTAATGACCCGCTCAGGCTGCGGGAAATTTACAATACCCTGGTCAATGCCCTTAAACGCGAAGGCATGACCTCGCTGCTGCTGGATGAGGCTGTCAATGTGCTGGAAGTGCAGCGGGGACGCATGGCCTCGCTGCCTTTCCTGGTAGATACCGTGATCCTGCTCCGTTATGTAGAGGTAGACAGCGCCATGCAGCGGGCTATTGCCGTGATGAAGATGCGCGGCAGCCTGCACCAAAAAGAGATCAGGCGTTTTGAAATTCAGCCCGGCGGCCTCAAAGTTAAAGAGCCGTTCACCGGCCGAGAAGGTATTTTGTCCGGTTTGCCTTATCGCACAGCGTAACCTGGCTGGAAGATTGGAAGGCTGGCGGACCGGAAAAAGAAGCTGTATCCACTCGAGAGTCACAACCTCCCCACCTTTCCATCGTTACCTCAAAACTTATAAAATGGCAAAGTTTTATGTCTAGCAGGTCATTCAGCGATGACCTGCTTTTTTGTTGTCCACAGCAATGCCCCCAAACACAGCAGCAGCGCCAGGGTTGAAATGACCACCCCCAGCCAAAACATGGGCGGGCTATACCTTAACTCCAGGGTATGCGCACCCGGCGGAATCAACACCCCTTGTAAGATGGTATTGACCTGCCACAGGGCGACAGTTTGCCCATCCAGGGCAGCCTGCCAGCCCGGATCATAAATTTGGCTTACTACCAGGAGGTGCTGGCCTGTGGTTTGGGTTTTGATTTGCACATAGTTGGGCTGCCAGGCCGTAACGGTCAGGCCGGCGCTTGAGGTATCCGCGTCGAGCGAGAGCGGCAGGGGTCGGCTCACCAGCGCCGACCGGCGCAGATCAAACTCAGCGCCGGCCAGCCGGGCTAGGGCTGGCTCTTCATCCGGGATGGCTTCGGTTTGGCCTACAAACCAGGCCCGGCCAAACGGGTCGCCCAGCTTAAATACTTTATCTTCACCTTCCTCGTAAACCAGGCTCAACCCGGCATCGGCAATGTTGCGCCGCTCCACCACATACTGCACACTGAGCAACTGCCAGGCTCGCCAGGCCGGCATCTGCCGCAGAAACCTATCCACCGCAGCTAACTGCAAAGGCGTATTGCCGGTTAAGTCCTGCAAATTGTAAACCGAGGCGGCGCTGTTCCCACCCGGCAGCAGGCCGCCGCTGACAATCCGGGTTGGAAGGTTGGAAGGTTGCCCATAGGGGGCCTTCGGCGCAAAGGTTGCACCAGTTTGCGTGCCTTTGGCAAGGTTGGTTTGTAGGAAGGTGGTTACACCAGTTGGAATAAACGGGGCAGGGCTGGCAGGCTTTTCCAGGTTAAAACGCCAGTTGACGGTGAACAGATTGAAGGCCAGCCACAGGGCCAGCAGCCCCATGCCCCACGGACGCCGCAGCCAGCGCCGGGTACGGAGCGCCAGCAGCAGCAGCACCCCACCCAGAATGATCAGCCCAAACAGGTGATGCCACAACACCCCATAAAACAGGTTGACCTCATCGCCGCGAGCGGTGGAAACGCCGGAGCCATAAATAAAAAAAGCGGTCAGCCCCGCCGCCAGCAGCACGGCCTGGCGCAAACGATATTCCAGGCGGTTGTAGGTTCGCCGGGCCAGGCGGGGGAGCGGGCTGGCCAGCACCAGCGCCCCATAACCCGCTAAAACAGCCGCACTAAAGCTGTAGACCAGGTAGACTCGCTCCTGCTGCCGCACCGACTCAAAGCCCGGCATTAACAGATAAAAAAGTGGGTACAAAAAGGTATTGCCGCCAAAGGCCAAGACCAGGCTGACCACTCCGGCCCCGACCCAAAAGAATACTTCTTTGGATTGGCTGGGGGCCAGGCGTGGAGATTTTGGCATTACCGCCAGGGCCAGGGCAATTAAGACCAGGGTGACAATCCCGACATACTCCGGCGACCCGCCCAAAAAACCGGGGTACAAAATTGAGACAAACTCATTGAGCGGCAGCCCCGCCGATACCGCCTGGTATGATAAATCGGCCCGCAGCGAGCGCCCAATAAATTCCAGGGTGGGCAGCAACTGCGCCGCCGCCAGGGCAGCCCCCAGCCCAACGATGACAAGCCAGGGGGTGACGAAGCGTAAAGCGCAAAGCGTAAAGCGTCGCCAAAGGCACGCAAAGCGGCGGGCGTGAGGCGTAGTAGGTAGCACCTGACACTTGAAAACCGTATAGGCCAGGCTGAGGTAGAAGATGTACATAACGGTCTGGGGATGCCCGGCCAGGATGGCCAGCGCAAAGGCCAGCGCCCCCCAGAAGGGAGCAGATCCCCAGGATACTCGGAAGGGGTGGGAGCGGGGGAGCGGAGGGGGGTCAAAACGTTGAACCCGCGGGGCGCAAGCAGCGTTCAACGTTGAACGTTTCCATTCGCCCATTCGCCCATTCGCCCATTCGCCGACTCGCTGATTCACCGCTTCGCTCACACCCCACATCACCCAGGGCAGCCAGGCGCTTACCTCCAAAATGGTCAACTGCTGCACCGGAAAGCCGGTTAAATAGCCGCTGTAGGTAAAAACCAAAGATGCAACCAACCCGCCAAACCGGGCCTGCCGCACCGTAGCGCCGTGAGCGTGGGCTAGGCGGCGGGCAAACAAATACATCCCCACCGCTGCAATAGAAAAATGGCCTATCGCCTGCCACTCCAGGGCCGCCAGGGGAAACCCCAGGCCGCTCCAGCCCAGGATCAAGCTTTGCAGCAGGTGGGGTGGATACAACGCCCCGGATTGGATGTCGGCTAAAGCGGGCTGGCCGCCAAAGAGGTAAGGATTCCACAGCGGAATTTCACCCCGCACCCACTGCTGGGCCACAAAAGCCCGCAGGGGAAAGTACTGCTCGGTGAAGTCGCCCGACGCAATCACCATCCGGTCGGCCGGGTTGGGGGTGACGAGTCGCCAGAAAAAGAGGAATGGCAAAAAGGCCAGGATGAGGATAAGGGCCACATCGAGGCGGCGTGAATTTTGCGCGGCTTGAACAGGTGCAGGCATAGCTTGATGAGACTGAGTTAACAGTGACACACTAAAATGTAATCGAATCCAATTTTATTTCATTGACCGGACTGCCTGGCACAGTCAACCGAGCGCCATCGTTGAGGTTATACAGGCCGATGACCAGGTCATATTTTGTATGTGATAGACCGGCGGTCGGCAGCGTCACCGTATCGGCCACAATCTCGCCCGGCTGCCACAGCGAGGTGGGATACTGCCCGCCCCCGGTTGGGCCGTCTTGTTGGGCCACGATTTTTCCGGTTTCGTCGCGGAGATGGACAAAGGTCGTCCAATCCACCATAGTTGGCCCCAGGCTTTGCCAGTAAAGTTTGAGCTGCAATTGATTTTCTCCGCGTGCAAGGTCATAGCCACGTAAGGCAAGCACCGGCGGCTCACCCAGGGGAATAGAGAGAGCCTGCTGCGCTTGCAGCCGGTGAGCCTCAATGACTTGAGGTGATTTCCCAATGAAGATTGACGCCAGCGCCAGGCTTGTTTCCGGTTGATCCTGTCCGGCCCAAGACAGGGGCAGCGGTTTGGCCTGGCCCGCCGCCAACTCATAGCCGCCGAGACGCAGCCGGGCCAGGCCGTCGGGGGCAGCGGCGGCCACCGGGATCTCCCGTTGATCCGTCACCACCTCACCCGGATACCAAAAAGCGATGGGGTAGCCCTCTTGCAAACGTCGCTCCAGGCCGCCCTGCCGGTTTTGGTGGGCATCAAGCAGATGGGTAAAAACAAAATAATCGCCTCGCACGGCGGTTAGCAACTGCCAATACAACGTTAACCGCAGATTTTCTCCCGGATTGACGCGCCGGGCCGGCAAGTCGTACCCCAACAAAACGACTGCATGGTTCATGGTCACATCCAGCCGCCGGCTCATGGCCGGGGCTTCAAAAACGCGGGGCCGCGTTTGGGCAGGAGTGGGCGCAGCGGCGTCCAGCGCCAGGTTGCGCTCTACGGCCAGGTAAGGCCAAGAGTCCGACCCGGCCAGGAATAGGGGTGGTTTAACCTGATGCCAGGTATTTATTACGCCCTGATAGGCTGAAAAAATCGAGAGGCATGCGGCGGCAGCCCATCCCACCAGCCCTATTTTACCCGCTAAGGGCTTAAAAAAGCCAGCCGGGGCCAGGAAAGTGGTAAAGAAGAAAAGTACGGGCACGGCCGGAATAAAATAACGTAAACCATAGGCGTCGCCGCCAAAGTTATTGGTGCGCAGCCAGATAAACACCAAATGTCCGGCCATGCCGGCCAGAATAAGGACGCTTTTAACCCTGAGGGGACGAGGGGAGGCTGCAGCCGCCTGGATCAAGCCGATCAAGCCAAAGATCAAGA
>CAZDMM010000639.1:2207-4784 GCA_964505845.1 uncultured Caldilineaceae bacterium | reverse complement strand
CGGGCACGAGGCCCTATGCTACGAGCTTAACTTAACGACATTGACTGACCACTGACTACTGGTAACTGACCACTTTGACTCATTAACTCATTGGAGGCTACTGTTGTCCACTCCATCCAAACGTTGGGAGGTGCTGCCCCGCGCCCCCGACAGCCATTTTGCCCAATTTCCCGATTTGCCGCCGCTCATCGTCCAGATTCTATACAACCGGGGTTTCACCCAGCCCCAAGAAGTGACCGATTTTCTGGCCCATCGCTGCGCCTATACCGACCCGCTGGCCCTCAAAGGCATGGCCGAGGCGGTGGAACGCTTGCAGCGCGCTATTATCAAGCAGGAACCGATTGCGGTTTACGGCGACTACGACGTGGACGGCGTCACCGCCACCACAGTGATGATGCAAACCCTGACAGCTCTGGGAGCCAAAGTTGAGGCGTACATCCCCAATCGCTTTGATGAGGGCTACGGCCTGAACAACGAGGCCCTGGCCGAACTGGCCGCCCGAGGCGTTAAAGTGGTGTTAACGGTTGACTGCGGCATCCGCTCGGTTAACGAAGTAGCCTATGGCAACCGCCTGGGGCTGGACCTGATCATCACCGACCACCATCACGTGGGCGAGGAGATTCCGCCGGCCCTGGCCGCCATCAATCCCAAACAGGCCGGCTGTGCTTACCCTTTCAAAGAGTTGGCCGGGGTGGGACTGGCCTATAAACTGGTGCAAGCTCTGCTTAACCGCCTGCCCCACAACGGCTTACAGGCCGGCGACTATCTGGACCTGGTAGCGTTGGGAACCATCGCCGACCTGGCCCCGCTGTACGGCGAAAACCGCATGCTGGCCCAGACCGGCTTGCAGCAGTTGAACCGGTCGCTGCGCCCCGGTTTAACGGCCCTTATGAGCAAAGTGGGCAGCAAGTCGGCCATTTCGGCCGGCACGATTGGCTTTGTGATTGGGCCGCGCCTCAACGCCGCCGGCCGGCTCGACAGCGCCCTGGCCGCTTACAACCTGCTTATGGCCTCCACCGAGTTTGAGGCCATCCACCTGGCAGAACAGCTTGACCTGCAAAATAGAGAGCGCCAGAAGCGCACCCTGCAAACCGTTGAGGCTGCCCGCCAGCATATCTTGGCCGATAATGCCAACAGCCCGCTCTATTTTATTCACCACCCCGACTTTAGCCAGGGGGTGGTGGGCCTGGCCGCCTCGCGCCTGGCCGAAGAGTTCTACCGGCCCATCCTGGTGGCCGAGCGCGGCCCGGCCACTACCAAAGGCTCAGCCCGCAGCATCCCGGAGTTTCACATCACCGAGGCCCTAGACCAGTGCGCCGATTTACTGGTGCGCTACGGTGGTCACGCCGCCGCCGCCGGTTTTACCCTCAAAAATGAAAATGTGCCGACCTTTCAGGAGCGGTTGGTGCAGGTAGCCCAACAAACTTTAGAAATACCCCGCCTGAAACCCATTATCACCGTTGACGCCGAAATCAACCTGCGCGGCATCAAGCCCAACCTGGTTGAGGCCATTAATGCCTTGCAGCCCTTTGGCTACGGCAATCCCACCCCTTGTTTTCTGACCAGGAATCTCACCATCAAAGCGGTTAAAGCGATTGGACAGGAGGGACACCACCTGCGGCTGGTATTGCACGATGGCAAGCAGGTCTGGCAGGCCATCGGCTTCCGGCAGGGGGAGCAGGCCGGCAGCTTGCGCCTGGGCCAGCTTATTGATGCGGTTTACACCCTGGAGTTCAACGAGTGGAACGGCGAGCGGCAGATGCAGTTAGAACTGAGAGATTTGCGCCCCAGTGAGGTGGGTTAAGGATTGGAGATTGGAAATTGAGAATCTCCAATCTCCAGCAAACCTCCTGGGGGTAGGCACTTACCCTTACCTGGCAGCCACCCCAACGGCCTGCTCATCCAGCCAGGCCTCGAACTGGGCCGGCTCTATTTCCCCCACAATCCGCAAAGCAATCGCGCCGTCGGGGGCAATCACAAAGGTGCGCGGCAGCCCCCGCACCTGATACACCAGCAGGGTAATGTCATCCGGGTTCAACAGGATGGGGAAGGTCAGCCCATGCTCGGCCACAAATTGCGCCGCCGTTTCTGCGGACTCGTTAAAGTTGACCCCCAGGACTACCAACTGGCGTTCAGCCACAAGCTGCTGCAAATAAGGCATCTCTTTGACGCAGGGCGGACACCAGGTGGCCCAAAAATTCAGCACAACCCATTGGCCCCGCAGGCGACTCAAGGTCACACTCTGGCCGGTCAGGGTAGGTAAAGTGAAGTCGTGGGCCAGCTCCGGGGGCGGCGTTGAACCGGGCCGGCCAACTGCCCCACTGGTTTGGGCCATGTACCCAACCAGCAAAACCAATACCAGCAAACTCAGCACCCCAAAAATACGGCGCATCGGTCTCACTCCAAATTATACTCCAACGACAGGCCAGGTTTACTGATCGGCGACCAGGCTGTTGGCCGCCAGCGGCGCCTCCGGCGTGTCGGCCCTGGTTTCTACCCTGGCCGCGCTCACCTGCCGGGCCTTCATCGAGGCGATGGCGCTTTGCATCACGATGAACAATAGGGTCAGCAGCCCCA
>CAZDMM010000639.1:0-2197 GCA_964505845.1 uncultured Caldilineaceae bacterium | reverse complement strand
GCAATTTTGGTCCACCAGGAACTAAGCGTACCCTGAAAGATGATGATGGTTTGAATCAAGCCCTGGATCAGCACCCCAAAAACGGTGCCGGCCACGTAACCCACCCCGCCGGTGAGCAGCGTGCCGCCGATGACCACCGAGGCAATGGCGTCCAATTCCAGGCCGACCGTGTACAGCCCATATCCCGACAGCCCGTAGATGCTGAACACCACCCCGGCCAGAGCCGAGCAAAAACCGTTCAGGGTATACACCAGCACTTTGGTGCTGGCCACCGGCAAGCCCATCAACAGGGCCGACTGCTCATTGCCGCCGATGGCGTAGACGGTGCGGCCAAAACGGGTAAAATGGGCCAGGTACAGCGCCACCAACAAGATTACCAAAAAGATAGCCACATTGAGCGAGATAAAGGTTTTGCCAAACAGGGGTATCCTGAACAGGCCCATGGCCCGGTAATACGGGTCAGAAATGGTGATGGCGTCCAGGCTGATTACAAAGCACATCCCCCTGGCAAAAAACATCCCGGCCAGGGTGACAATAAAGGGCTGCACTTTGAAAAAATGAATGATGCTGCCCATAACTGCGCCCAGGGCAATCCCCACCAGCAAAACGCTTGGAATCACCACCGCCGGGCTTAGATGCAGCGTTTCTAGCATGTAGGCCGACAGCACGGTGGTGAAGGCAATCACCGCCCCCACCGACAGGTCAATCCCGCCGGTCAAAATCACAAAAGTCATGCCGATTGAGGTGATCAACAAAAAGGCGTTGTCAATGAACAGGTTAAAAAAAACCTGTGGGTTGGAGAAGCCTCGATACTGGAAGACGCCGTAAACATAGAGCAGAACGAACAGGCCAATCGTAACCAGCAGCGGCAAAAATTTGCGGTTGAGTTTTATTTTGGGTTTCACGGCTGGACTCCTTTCCGCACCAAGAGTTTGTCCACAGCGCCCTTGACCATCTCAGAGTAGAGCAGCACTACCCCCAAGACCACCATGGCCTTAACCACCAGCACCACCTCCGGCGGAACTCCAAAGGCATAAATGGTAGTGGTCACACTTTGAATGATAAGCGCACCAATGACGCTGCCCGCCAGCGAAAACCGCCCGCCCGACATCAACGTGCCGCCGATAACCACGGCCAGAATGGCATCCAATTCAGTCCACAGCCCGGCATTGTTGGCGTCGGCGCTTTTAACATTTGAGCTGATGATCAGCCCCGCCATGCCGGCGCACAGGCCGCAAAAGGTGTAGGCCAACAGCTTGACATTCTTCTCGTTGACCCCGCTGTAAAAACTGGAGCTGGCGTTGACGCCCACCGACTCGATGAACAGGCCGATGGCCGTTTTACGGGTCAGCAGCCAGGCTACCACAAACACTGTGGCCACAATGAATAGGGTAAAAGGCAGGCCCAGCAAATAACCGTTGCCGATGAAAAAGTAGGGCGAATAGTAGATGGTGATGATTTGGGCGTTGGTAATCAACTGGGCTACCCCACGTCCGGCCACCATCAGCACCAGCGTGGCCACCATCGGCTGGATGTTAGCCCTGGAAACCAGCAAACCGTTCCAAAAGCCGCACAGGGTAGATACGGCCAGACCCAACAAAATCACCAGCCACAGGGGCGTGGTGGTTACGTCCTGGATGAGTTTATCGGAGGTGATCAACTCTTTGCCCAGGGCCGGGTTGATGAGCACCGCCGCCTGCGCCGCCGAGATGGCAATCACCGCCCCCACCGAAAGATCCACCCCGCCGGTGGCAATGACCATGGTCATGCCAATGGCCAGCAGCATCAGCGGCGCGCCCCGGTTCAAAATGTCCACCAGGCTGCCAAACAGGTGTCCTTCTTTGATCTCCAGCTTAAAAAAATTGGGCATAAAGATCAGGTTAAACAACATAATCAATAAGAGAACGGCAACCGGCCAAAAAAGATTATTCTGGCTGACCCGCCGCCACAAGTTGGTCTGGCTCATGGTTAGCTCCCTGCGATGGCTTGCATCACGGTGGTTTCATCTATCGCCGGGCCGGAAAGTTCGGCCACTTTTTCGCGATCTCGCAGCACCACAATCCGGTGGCTGGTGCGCAGCACCTCTTCCAGCTCAGAAGAGATAAAGATGCAGGCCCGGCCTTCTTCGGCCAGCTCCAGCACCAGTTTTTGAATCTCAGCTTTTGCCCCAACGTCAATGCCACGAGTGGGTTCATCC
>CAZDMM010000638.1:4482-4794 GCA_964505845.1 uncultured Caldilineaceae bacterium | reverse complement strand
TTTCGGTCACAAAATCCATTTATCGAGCGAGGTGGCAACCACTTAGTCCGGCTGACATTGGAGGGTGAAACTTGCCGTGCTGGGACTAGGTCTGAATATCTTCAATTTCAGGGGCGGTACCTTGCTCAACAATTGGTAAAAACCGACCCTTTGATTCGCCTCTTATTTTCCAAACTCCCTGGCATTTTTTGGTTTGATCAATTTCGTAATCTTGGATCAAGTTTGTACCCAATAGATAGTAATGGGGATGGAGAAAGAGAAAGTAGCGGCCGAGTCTCCTATGATTTTGGGGTAGCTCGATTACGCCAGTAT
>CAZDMM010000638.1:0-4472 GCA_964505845.1 uncultured Caldilineaceae bacterium | reverse complement strand
GGTTGGAAACTTGCCCAACAGTCTCGCAGTGAGCCTTACCGCATTGATTATCTAATGCAGTTAGAGAATCTTTATAAAAGAATCTTCTCTGGACGTTCTTTCGCCGGGGTAGAACCTATGCCCGGTATTGACTCCCCAACCGCTCCAGATTTCTACTTTTTGCTCAATGATGGTCATCGTACCTACGATATTGTTGAAATGTCCGCAGGTGAGCAAGCCGTTTTTCCAATTTTGTATGAGTTTGTTCGAAAGCAAATTGCCTATTCGGTAGTATTGATTGACGAAATTGACCTTAACCTCCATCCCCCGGTAGCCCAATCACTGGTGGCTCAACTTCCTAAAATCAGCCCAACTTGCCAATTTATTATTACTACTCACTCCAATGCGGTAAGTGATATTATTGGGCAAGATGAAATAGAACGCCTTCCTGGAGGTTCCTTGTGCCTGTAAGTCTTCTATTTTGCGAAGGTGGGTCTGGTAGGCCTGACATCCGGGTACTCAGAGCAGTAGTTCCTGGAAACTGCACAATTCGACCCGCAGAAAGTAAATATGGTCTTGGACAAAAAATCCTTATTTCCAGAGATATTATGCTCAATTCTGTCA
Organism: uncultured Caldilineaceae bacterium; assembly: GCA_964505845.1. GTDB lineage: Bacteria > Chloroflexota > Anaerolineae > 4572-78 > J111 > DSQQ01. The sequence continues at coordinate 3,869 of CAZDMM010000638.1, read as the reverse complement.
TTGCTGGTTTGCGAGATAGAGATTTTGACACGGATGATAGACGTCCGACGGATGAACCACGCGAATGGTTTGTGAAAGAGCACAATAAAACAGTTCAGTTAGGTTGGTATTGGGAACGAAAAGAGATAGAAAACTACCTGATTGATCCTGTAGTTGTACGTAATGCACTTGGCACAAAAGCACCAGACCCTATAGTATATAGAACTTCATTACAGGCTTCAGCAGAATTCATTGCTGACTATACTGCGGCTCGGATTGCGCTGGCAATCTCCCGTATTCGATTCTCTCCTTTGTCAAACTCTTGGGGAAGGGAAAGAGGGTCTGATCGTCATAAATTCCCAGACGCACTGGGAGAGGCTGATTGCTGTAGCGCCATCAGTGCGATCCTCAAGCAATATGAGCAAACTCAAACAATCCAGGAAAATGAGGTATTGAGCAAATTTAACACCTTCCTTTCAATTTGTCGTCCTGGTGGGTATCGTTTTCAACACTTTTTGACATATTTTTCGGGAAAAGATTTACTTTTTGGAATGGAAACAACGTTAGCTAGCTTTGGTTTTACCTCACCATTCGAGTTTAGAGAACGGATACTGAAAGGTATCGAGAATTCAGCAGAAGATGTTTGGACCTGGTTGCCAGAGTGGACTCGACTTCGAGAACTATTGAGTACGTCCTCACTCTAATTAAGTAAAACTACTCCACCAACAAGCACGCTGCCTCGTGACCATCATCAAGGCGGGTGAGACGCGGGTCAACCTGGGGGCAGCGCTCAAAGGCCAGGGGGCAGCGGGGATGGAAGCGGCAGCCGGAGGGCAGGTTGATGGGGTTGGGCGGGTCGCCCTGCAGGATGGTGCGCTTGTGGCGCTGGCGGGGATTGGGCACGGGAATGACCGAGAGCAGGGCTTTGGTGTAGGGGTGAGCGGGCCGGCTCATCACCTGCTGGATTGGCCCGGTTTCAACGATGCGGCCCAGGTACATCACCGCCACCCGGTCGGCGATGTAGGCGGCGGTCGCCAGATCATGGGTGATGAAGATGACCGAGACGCCGCGCCTCTGGCGCAGTTCGGCCAGCAGGTTGAGGATGTCGGCCCGGATGCTGACATCCAGCATCGAGACTGGCTCATCGGCCAGCAAGATGTCCGGTTCCAGCACCAGCGCCCCGGCAATAACCACCCGCTGGCGCTGCCCGCCCGAAAGCTCATGCGGGCGGCGGTGGATGAAGTTGCCGGCCGGTTTGAGACCGGCGTCTTCCAAAGCCTGGGCAGCGCGTTCCAGCCGCTCAGCTTTGTTTTTAGCCAGACCATGCACCAGCAGCGGCTCGGCCACAATCTCGCCGATAGTTTGGATGGGATTCAACGATTCAAAGGGGTCTTGAAAAATCATCTGGATGTGGCGGCGCATAGCTTTGAGGGCCGAGCCGGTGAGGTGAGTTACCTCTTGCCCATTGAACATGATTTTGCCCTGGGTGGCTTTTTCCAGGCCCAGCAGGGTCAGCACCAGGGTTGACTTGCCGCAGCCGCTCTCGCCCACCAGGGCCAGAATTTCGCCGCGCTGCAACTCCAGCGATACGTCATCCACGGCGTGGACATGTTTATCCACCCGCCCCAGAAGGCCGGCCCCCTTGACCGGGAAATATTTGCGTAGATTTTGCACTTGCAAAACTGGGGATTCGCTCATCACAACCTCTGGGAAGGAGATTGGAGATTAGAGATTCACTTCCCAATCTCCAATCTCTAATCTCCACATAAATAACAACTGGCGAAATGTCCCTTAGCCCGGTTGATGGGATACAGCGGCGGCTGGGCGGTGTGGCAGCGCTCAAAGACGGCGGGGCAGCGCGGGGCAAAGCGGCAGCCAGGCGGCAGGGCGTGCAGACGGGGTGGGTAGCCGGGTATCGAGGCCAGCTTGCCGCTCAGGTTTGAAATATCGGGAAAGGCTTTGAGCAGCTCCTGGGTGTAGGGGTGCTGCGGGTGGTTGAAGATGGTGTCCACATCACCGTATTCGGCCACCACACCGCCGTACATCACCAGCACCGTATCGCACACCTCGGCCACAATGCCCAAATCGTGCGTCACAAAGAGGACGGCCAGCCCCAGTTTATCCCTTAGCCGGCTCAATAATTCCAAAATCTGAGCCTGAATCATCACATCCAGGGCTGTAGTTGGCTCATCGGCAATGACGATTTGGGGTGTACAGGCCAGGGCCATCGCAATCATCACCCGCTGGCGCATGCCGCCGGAAAATTGGTGGGGATACTGGCTTTTGCGCGAGGGCAGGATGCCGACCACATCTAATAATTCCGACACCCGCTCCTCCACCACGGCTTTTTCGGTGACAGGGTAATGCTGCCGAATGGCCTCGGCAATCTGGTCGCCAATGCGCCGCACCGGGTTGAGGGCATTCATCGCCCCCTGAAAAATCATCGAAATATTTTTCCAGCGCACCTGGGCCATCTCCGCTTCGCTCAAAGCCAGCAAATCTTGCTCGCGGAAGATAACCTGCCCGTTGACAATGCGCCCGGCCGGGCCTAACAAACGCATCAAACTTAGCATCAGGGTAGACTTGCCGCAGCCGCTCTCGCCGACCACCCCCAACATTTCACCTTCACGCAGGATAAAGCTGACCTGTTCCAGGGCGTGCGCCGGAGGCTGGCCGGGGCTGACGTAATCAACCGAGAGGTTGCGGACATCGAGGAGGAGGGGAGCATTGGTTAAGGTGGACATAGTTAAAAATTGGAGATTGGAGATTAGAAGATCATTCCTAATCCCTACTTCCTACTCCTTACTCCTGATTTTATTTTCCTGCCGGGGCCGGCGCCGTTCCCGCAGCGCTGCTCTCCTGGCGGGCGATCATCTTTGGCCCTACGGAGAGATGGTGCAGTTCCAGGCGCGGGTTGAAGATGCGCTCCAGACCGTTGCCCAGCAGGGTCAAACCCAGCACTACCCAGACAATGGCCAGGCCGGGCGGCACCAGCGACCACCAGGCCCCGGCGCTCATCCCGCCCCGGCTGAAGGCAAATTGGAGCATCTGGCCCCAACTCAGCCGGGTGGGGTCGCCCAGGCCCAAAAAGCCCAGCACGCTCTCATTATAAATGGCCGAAGAAATATCCAGCACGGCGTTGACCACCATCAGCGGAAAGACCATAGGGAAGACGTGGCGGCGAATAATATAGAAATTGCCGGCCCCGATGGCCCGCGCTCGCTGCACAAATTTGCGTTCCTTCACCGAGAGCGTTTGTGAGCGCACCACGCGGGCGGTGCTGGTCCAGCGCAGAACCCCCAGCACGATGATGATAATCCACAAGCTCCGGCCCAACAGGGCCACCAGGATGATCATCAGGGGCAAGTCGGGAATGACCAGCAAAATATCGGTGAGGCGCATGAGCACGTTTTCTACCCGTCCGCCATAAAAACCGGCCACAATCCCCACAACGCCGCCAATCACCAGAGAGATAAAAGCGGCAAAAAAGCCGACCGTTAACGATACCCGCGTCCCGTAAATCAAATTGGTCAAAACATCCTTGCCGGCGTCGTCAGTCCCCAAAATATGCGCCGGGCCGGGGGCGGCATAGATGCTGTCAATGCTTACTTTCATCGCCGCTTCGGGATCATAAGGCGCGATGAGCGGCGCAAAAACAGCCACCAGAACCGTTACCAGCAGCATTAACAGCCCGATGATCCCGGTACGCTGGTGTTTGAAGCTGTGCCAGAAGCCGGTGAAAGATTCCATCAATATCTCTTCTCCGAGATTGATTGGCTGACAAAATTAATCTTTCATCTCAAAATGCAGGAAAAACTGCGAAAGTTGATGAAATAGGGTAGGCAAGAGCAGGATTTTCAGAATGAAAGGATAAAAAATCCTTCAATTCT
>CAZDMM010000637.1:323-4799 GCA_964505845.1 uncultured Caldilineaceae bacterium | reverse complement strand
TTGATAAATTGATTGATCATCTCATGCCTCAATTTCGGGGGGAGTTTGACGGTTTGCTGATGATTACCAAAGGCGGCCTGGTGCCGGGCGGCATCTTGAGCGAGGCCCTGGGCATCAAGCATGTGCTGACGGCCTCGGTCTACTTTCCGGATGAGGTTGACCGGAAATTGGCCTGGCCCACTTTTATGCAGTTTCCGGCCGATACCTTGCTGGTCAACCGGCGCATCCTCATTGTGGATGACATTTGGGCCAATGGCCGCTCCATTATGATTGTCAAGGGGCGGCTGGCGGCAGTGGGCTGCGAGTGTGAAACGGCGGTGCTGCACTATCGCTATAAAGATAACCTGTTCCACGACGCCGAGCCGGATTACTATGGCGCCATCACCGACCGCTACATCATTTATCCCTGGGAGATGTCGGTGCTGCCGCGTGGCAGCGTCAAGCCGGGTACGGGGCCGCTCCCGGCTATTTGAGGCAAGCATGATGCCTGGGGCGTGAAAGGCAAATTACCAACTCATTTATTACCTGTAAAGGTTTATAAAACTGATAGGCAAAGGCGCTTGACAATTGAAGCGCCTTTTTTATTGCCCTCACGCCTCATATTTTATGTCAAAGGAGGTTAAAATGTTAACCCAGCAGTCAGACTTTGAATTTAGTCAAGCTCGACAACGAGCCTTCATCGAAGAATGGCTCAGTTTCTTTACCGGTCGCTCCAATGACCTGCTTTCTTTTGAAGAAGTCAAACAAAGTTTACAACTGCAAGATGCCTCTTACAAAGGGCTGCAAGAAATCGAACTGGCTAAAATCGTCGGCAGCACCGGCCGCTACCGGGATTTTACCCGCACCTTTTTACCCAAGAGCGATCTCACCCAGGATCGCTGGCGGAAGGTGGATGATGTGGCTCATTCTGATTTGGGCTTTCCCCCCATCGAAGTGTACCAGGTGGGCGAGGTCTACTTTGTGCGGGATGGCAATCACCGCGTGTCGGTGGCCCGCACGCACGGCGCAAAAACCATCGAAGCCTATGTGATTGAGTACAAAACGCCGGTTCCGGTGGAGAGCCAGGACGCTTTGGACGATATTCTCTTAAAAATGGAACACACAGAATTTTTTGAGCAGACTCACCTGGACCAACTGCGGCCCGACCAGGAGGTGCGTTTTACAGAGCCGGGCCGCTACCGGCTGCTCAAAGAGCATATCGCCTTTCACAAGTATCTGCGAGAAATCGAGTGCGGCTGCGAAATTTCTTATGCAGAAGCGGTAAGCAGTTGGTACGACCAGGTTTACCTGCCTGTCGTGCGGCTTATCCACGAGCGGGAAATCTTAAAAAATTTTCCCGGCCGGACCGAGGCCGACTTGTATGCCTGGCTCAGCCTGCACCGGGCGGCCCTGGAAGCGGAACGGGACGCCCTGGGGCGTATTCCCACCGAAGAGGTGGTGGCCGATTTGGAAAAAGAGGGCGCTGGCCCGCTGGCACAACTGCTTAACTTTTTCCACGACCGCTTAAATTTGGAAGAAATGTCGCTCAAAGCAGAGCGGGCCAGGTTTTTGCGCGAGACGCAGTTAGACCACATCAGGCCGGCCCACAACATCCACTTTACCGAGCCGGAAGGCTACAAGCTGGTGCAGGAGCACATCGCCTTTCACAAATTTCTACGTGAAACCGAGTGCCAGTGCCAAATCTCTGACGAAGAGGCGGTGGGGAGCTGGTTTGATAACGTCTATCTGCCTTTAATCCAGCTTATTCAGGAACGAGGCATCCACAAATATTTCCCGGATTGCACCGAAGCCGACCTGTATGCCTGGGTAATTTTACGGCGGGCCGCCCGTGAAGCCGAGATGAACAGCCTGGGCCAAATCCCGGATGAGCAAATCATTGACGATTTAGAAAAAGAGCTGACTCCGCCTTCAAATCCCCTGCTGCGCCTGGCCCAGTTTTTTGGCTTTAAGTTGAAGCCGCAGAAGCTATTAGCATTGGTAAAATAAATCCTCACCCCACCAACCACACAAACTGGTACGGTTCCAGGCGCACATCCTGGTTCAGGCTGATGGTCTGGCCGCCAACCAAATCGGCAAAGGCATAGTTTAAGCCGTGCAGCCGGATTTCGTTGGCGGCCACCACTTGTTCTTGCTCCGTAAAGTTGGCTAAAACCAGCAGCCGCTCCCCCCGGTGGTGGCGCACGTAGCCAAAAACGTGGTTGTTGCCGGTGCGCATGGTTTCCATCTCGCCGTCGGCCAGGGCCGCGTGCTGCCGGCGCAGTTCAATCAGGCGGCGCAGAGCGGTATAGATGCGCCCTTGCACCGTCTGCGGGTCGCTGCGCAAGGCCATGTGGCCCGGCCAATCCAGGGCCGGGCGGTGCACCCAGCGGCTGTCCTTGGCTTTGGCCGGGTCGGAGCGATAACGGTAATCGTTGAGCGTGCCGACCTCGTCGCCCAGGTAAATGAGGGGGATGCCGCCAATGCTCAAAATGACGCTGTGCAGCAGCAAAATCCGCCGGATAGACAGCTCAATTTCGGCCTGGTTGCTCTCCTGCAAGGCCTTTTCCAGCCCGGCCAGCGAGGCCAGCGTGCCGGAGATGCGGGCGTCGCCGGTGCGGGGATTCTCTTGAAAGGGCAGGCCGCGCGCAAAGCTGCCGGGGAAGCGCCCGGTGTAAAAAGCGTTCAGGAATTGGCGGTGGTCGTAGCCGCTGATGCCGAGCGTGGCCGCATCCTCGTCAGAAAAAGTCCAGCCGATATCATCGTGAACGCGCACGTAATTGACCCAGGCGCAGCGCGGGTCAAGGCGAAAACGGGTGCGCATGGAATATTCCAGCATGCGCACCTCGCGCGTGGCTAACGAGTTCCACAGCAGGGCCATCAGCAGCGGGTTGTAAGAAAGCTGGCACTCACCGGGGCTGATATACCGCACCACCTCATCAGGGTGAACAATGGCCTCGGATTTGAAGAGCAGGCTGGGGGCGGCAATGCGGGCCAGGGCATTGTAAGCCTGAATCAGCATGTGGGCTTCGGGCAGGTTTTCACAGTTAGTGCCTAACTGCTTCCAGATAAAGGCCACTGCATCCAGCCGCAAAATTTCGACCCCGGCGTTGGCCAAAAAAAGCATCTCTTCCAGCATACGGGTAAAGACGACCGGGCTGGCGTAATTCAAATCCCACTGAAAGGTGTAGAAGGTAGTCCAGACCCACTTATGAATGTCGGGCCGGTAGGTAAAGCTGCCGCTGCCCCGGTCGGGGAAGATGTCGCGCAGGGATTGCTGGTACTGGTCGGGCACGGTGCGGTCGTCAAATATGCGGTAATAGTCCTGGTAATCCGGCTGGCCGGACTGGGCGCGCCGCGCCCAGTCGTGTTCGTTGGAGGTATGATTAAAGACAAAGTCCAGCACCAGGCTGATGCCGTTGCGGCGAAGTTCACCGGCCAGGTTGGCTAACTCGTCCATCGTGCCCAGGGCCGGGTTGACTTCGCGGTAGCTGCTCACGGCATAGCCGCCATCGTTTTCCTCTTCCGGGGAAAGGAAAAGAGGCATCAGGTGCAGATAGGTCAGGCCCAGTTCCTTGAAGTAGGGGATTTTCTGGCCAATTCCGTTCAAGTCCCCGGCAAAAAGGTCCACATAGCACACTCCGCCGACCATCTGCTGCGACTGGAACCAGAGTGGGTCGCGCTCCCGCGTCTCGTCCAGGGCCTTGAGGTCCGCCGAACGGGCCAGCCCCATGCGGGCAGCGGTGGTCAAGATTTGTTCCAGGTGATAGAAAAAGTCGTATTGGCCGCCGTATAAGTGATAGAGCAGCCCAAACAGGCGCTCAAAATTGGCCTGCAGGCGATTGATAAGGGTCTTCCAGGCAGCGGGGTCGGCCTTGGCCTCGCGGCGAAAAGCGGCTTCCAGGCGAGGCAATAACCGGGTCAGGGTTAGGTCAGCTTGTTGTTCCAACCAGAGTGGGTTAGGCATAAGCAGTATCTCGGCTCTCTTTGGATATTGATTGAGGAGACAACCTGGTTATTTATCAAACTCACTTAAAAACAGCGTTGCTCCCGCTTAAAAATGTGTTATAATATGTCAATAGGATAAGGAGGGCTAATTATGGATCCCATCACTATTGGCGCCACTATTGGCACATTGGTTGTGGCCCAGTTGACCAAGAAACTAATGGAGAAGGCAGCCGAGCCAGAAACTGTGGCCAAAGGGGTTAACTGGGTTTTTGCCGCCGTTGACAATTTTTTAAAGATACGCCGGGGGGAGAAATCAAAAGACTCGCCAATCTCAGCGCCGCCGACGCCGACTCCACCCGCCTCGCCGCCAGCTCCAGTGGACGACCTGGCCGCCGAAGACAAGGCCCAGGCCGTAAAAGAGCTGAGCCAATCGCTGCCCCAGCAAAGCCAAACCCCGGTTACGGAGGGGATCCGTCTGGTTACCATAGATGATTTTGCCCTGGAGCAACTGGCCAAGCAGATTGAGAGCGATCTGAGTCTCCTCGAAATCTA
>CAZDMM010000637.1:0-313 GCA_964505845.1 uncultured Caldilineaceae bacterium | reverse complement strand
TTCGCGCCGGTGGTGGTGAAAAATACGATTCGCCTGCAGCAGGAAGAAATTGTCAAGTCTGTCAGGCGCATGAACAAGGCGATGGAGCAAGCCTACGGGGTGAGCGCGCCCGATTTGGATGTGCTGGTCAGAGTAACCAAAGGTTAATCACCAGGTTTAGCACTCCTCAGCATTCTACTGCTGTATGGCTTAATTTTTACCTCAACCCCAACCAAAAATAGTCAAACGGTCTCAAGACAATTGAATAAGGCACAGTGCTGATCTCCGGCAACGACTCCGCCAGCCGCCCCAACAGGTCGTGCGGCGTTCTACC
>CAZDMM010000636.1:0-4810 GCA_964505845.1 uncultured Caldilineaceae bacterium | reverse complement strand
AATCGAGAAGATTTGGCCCCGGATCAGGCGCGATACCCCCATCCAGCCAAAAATGCCAATGAGAATAGCCAGGCCCTCCGGCCCCGGTTGAAAGATGCGGGATAAGATAATCAAGAGGAAAAGCAGCGGGATACTGCCCAGGGTTTGAATGATGGCATTCACTATATCGTCAATCAAGGTGGCAGCATAGTAACCGCTGATAAGCCCCATAAAAACGCCCAGGCTCATCGAAATAAGGGCGACATAAACTCCAATCCGCAGCGAAATACGCCCACCATAGATGGCGCGGGTGAGTACATCACGCCCGGCTTCGTCGGTTCCTAACCAATGACACTTACCCAAACCGGCTCCCAGGCACTGCCGCAGCCCCGCCGCAGAATCGGTAAAGATTTGGGGCCACAGCGACCAATCACAGCCGCCATTCTGGCAGGCTTTGGTAAACTCTTGAAATTTAGGCCAGAATTGGGCGGCCCAGGTAGGCGGGGCATTGTGATTGCGCAAATCAATGCTGGTGGGGCTAAACCCCAACAGGTTGTCGCCAATCCAGGGGGCAGCCAGGGTGATGGTGATCATAAAAATTAACAGGCAAACGGCCACCACCGTGATCTTGTCGCGCCACAGTTTAAGCCCAACCGCTTCCCAATAGGTTTGCTCTTTTACCTCGGGAGCCGAGATAGCGGCCTGGCGCGGTTTTAGACCGGGCATTTGCAGGTTTTTGCGCTCGGCGCCGCGTGGGGCAGGGGCCGGCCGGCCGGTAACGCCGACATCCGGGGCAAAGAGCGGAAAATTCCAGCGCGTTGTTGCGGTTAGGGCCATAATTGTATGCTCGTAAAGATATGAAAAAGGGTTATTGGTGAGTGGTAATTGGCGATTGGCAATTGGTAATTATCATTTACCTGACGCTCACCGGGCCACGTCATACCTGACTCTAGGGTCAACAAAACTGTAAAGAATATCAACCATTAATACACCCAGAATACCCAAAAAAGAGGTGATGACAAAGAGCGCCATCATCACCGGGTAATCGCGGGCATTGATGGCTGTAACTGCCAGCCGGCCCATGCCGGGCCAGGAAAACACCGTTTCAAACAGAATAGAGCCAGAGAAGGCCAGCAGAAAGATGCCGCTCAGGCCGGTCACAAAGGGCAGCAGCGCATTACGCAGGACATGCCGCCACAAAACCGCCTGATTGGATAAGCCCTTAGCCCGGGCCGTTCTGACATAGTCCTGATTCAAAACTTCCAGCATCTCAAAACGCAGAATACGAGAGAAGCCAATCCAGCCGCCAATGGCGCTCACGGTGGCCGGCAGCAGGAGGTGGTGCAAGCGGTCGAGCAGGGAGCCATCGCCAATAGTTTCCATACCGCTCAGAGGGACAAGGCCCAGGTAGCCGCCCAGGATGATGAGCAGCAGCAGCCCCAGCCACCATTCCGGCACTGTATTTACCAAAACGGTTGTCACCCGAATCAGGTGATCGGGCCATTTGCCCCGGTTGAGAGCAGCGTAAATGCCCAACGGAACGCCCCCCACCACGCTGATAATTAAGCTGGCAACCCCCAAAATGAAGGTAGCCGGAATTCGCTCGGCAATCACGTTGATGGCCGTCTCACCTTTGAAATAGAAGGAGCGCCCAAAATCCAGGCGCAGAATCCCCCGCCCGCATTTGGCTGCATCGTCAAGGCAGCGGCCGCTGCGCCAGGTGAGGGTGTTGGGCAGCCAATCTTCGCCGGCCAGCCAGACCAAGTACTGCACCAAAAGAGGCCGGTCAAGCCCGTATGACTGGGTCAGCCGCAGCACGTCGGCTTTGTTTTGTTTGGGGTCTTCATTAAGAAATTGAAGCGGCCCACCGGGCGCTAATTTATAAACGCTAAAGCCAATCAGCGTCGCCAACCAGATCAAGAAGACCGATTGAATGCTGCGTCGAATGATGTATCGGGCCATAAACGCTTCCCCAAAAATTACCTTCCCGGAAATTTCTCACTTCCGGGAAGGCTTGCTTATTGGTCACTCCGTTGTTGCTTCAATATACCAATCTTCTTGATTCCAACCGATACCCAGGAGAGAGGGTTCAATGCCCTGGATACGTTTGTTCTGGCCGCTCCAGGATTTGCTGTACCACAGAAAGATATAGGGCGACTCGTCGGCAATAATCTTTTGGATTTCCTGATATTTACCTTTACGAAATTCATTGTCGTAGGTAGCGCCGGCTTCTTTAAAAAGGTCTTCTACCTTTTTATTCACATAAGCGACCGAGTTTAAATCAGGAATATTCTCTTCGGCCCAGATGGTATACATGATATGTGGCTCGATGGTAGACCTCCAGCCGCCGATAAACATATCCCAGTCAGGTTTTTGCGAATGGATAGCATCCAAAAAACTTGACCATTCCAGGGCTTGCACATCAACCTGTATCCCAATTTTGCTCAGGTAATCCTGGGTAGTCACCGCCATCAATTCACGCACTTTGTTGGTATTGGGGCCGTAAATGAGCTTCAGGGACAGTTGGTTGCCATCCTTATCCAACATTTTACCGTCCTGAAAGGTATAACCGGCTTTGGCAAATTCCTCTTTGGCCTTTTCAGGGTCGTAATCATAACAGGGCACATCAGGGTTGTAGACCCAGGAGGTTTCGGGATAAATAGAGCACTGCCGCTTGGCCTGGCCCAGCATGATCTGGTCGGTCATCAAGTTTTTATCCAGGGCGTAACTCAGGCCATGCCGTACATTAATATCATGGGTGGCAAAGCCTTCGCGCATATTCAAGCCGATGTAACTCCAGCGGGCCGCTGCCGGCCACCACTCATAAACATTGATATTGGGTAGTTTTTTGGCCTCTTCCAGCTTCTCCGGGGTAATGTCGCCGGTATCGCTTTCGCCGCTCTTCATCTTTTGGTAAGACACGTCAGAGTCGGGCACAATTTCGATGTTGTATTGGGTGATATTGGGCGCGCCATGGTACCAATAGTTCTCATTGGCTTCAAAGGTAGCGTATTGGTCCCGCTTCCATTCCTTGAGTTTATAGGGGCCGGAAACAACGGTGGGGTTATTGATTTCGGGGTTCTTTTCGGGGTCGCTCCAATCCAGCTTTTCCCACACATGTTTGGGTAACGGCGAAATCAAGCTGGACATCTGCCCCAGGGCCGGAGCATAAACCTCTTTGATCTTGATTTGGAGGGTGTAATCATCCAGGGCTTCATAGGAACTTATGAAGTCAAGTTGAGAAATATAAGGAAATTCGTGCTTGGGGTCAATCACCTGGTCATAAGTCCACTTGAAATCCTGAGCCGTAATGGGTTGGCCGTCGCTCCACTTCATATCCTTGCGGAGGTGAAAAGTGAAGGTCAGCCCATCCTCAGAAATCTCATACTTTTCGGCCATGTTGGGGATGTAGTCCAGGGTCTTTTCATCCAGGCGTAGCAGGCCGCCGGTGTATACCAGGCTTTGATAGCCGCTGGAGGCGGTATCGGTGGTTAAATAGGGATGAAAACTCACGGCGTCAGAGGTGCCCACATCTCGATATTCTCCGCCTTTTTTGGTGCGGAGGGCGCTGACATCTACCTCTTTAGTTTCAACAGAGATGCCTTTGGCCTCTTGAGCCTGCACCGATTTAGACTCTTGCACCTGCTGGGCAGCAGTGGCCTCGGCCACGGCCTGCTCTGGGGTGGGTTGGGCCGCCTCGGTAGCCGGGGCAGCGGCAGCCGCAGTAGGCGTTGCCTCTGGGGCCGGCTGGGTGGGGGCGGCGCCGCCACATTGGGCAGCCGTCAGCGCCATAACTACGAGGAGCAAAGCCAACCATCCTCGTTGGCGGGTAAAAACCTTTTTCTGCATATGACTCTTCTCCTTCCAGGTGTTTGATACTTTGGGTTATCACCGCAGACTCATCCGCCGCTGCTGTTGTTGTTATCCTCTTCACGGGTAGGCTCGGCCGTGGGGGTAGCTTCGGCGGTTGGTTCAGCCGTAGGAGTAGCTTCAGGGGTGGGAGTCCCCAGTTGGTAGGGCTGATAATCTTCTTCTGCGGGCAACGGCAGCGGTTTTTTAGTGAACCACTTAATGGTATTGTTAACCAGCACAGAACGCTGTTCTTGCGGTAAGAAATAAATTGGGAAAGCAAAATAAGCCACTTTAGAGCGATCATCCTCATAAGCAATCACCGACGGAGCGCCGGCATCGTCGCTCTCCGGGCCGCGCTTAAAGATAACGCGAGCATCGGAGGTATAGTTCACCACATCGGGCAGCGCCGGTTCCTCGGTGGTGTCGCTGGTGGAGGTAGCAACAGGGGTAGCAGTCAGCGGGATGATGTCGCCGGCGGCAAAACCGGCGGCCAGGGGATGGTCGGGCAAGGCTACTTCCAAATCGCTCTGCGCGGCAAAATCCAGATAGTCGGCGTGGGCCACTTTGGTTAAAAAGGTGGTGTGGTCCCAATCAAAACCAATGGAAGCGCCGGAGAGGATCAAGTTGCCGCCCAATTCAATGTATTTAGAGAGTAAATTGGCGTCTTCTTCACTAATACTGTCATCCCAGTAGTCGCCGGTAGTCCAGATAATGGCGTCATAATCTAACAATTGATCCAGTTCCGGCGAGCCTTTTGTGGAGATAATCCAGGTGTCTACATGATAAGCATTGCTGAGAGCCTGGGTAAATTCCAGGGCGCCGGTTTGTTGGTCGGCGCGAGGGCGACCGCTGTCTCCACCCACCACCAGGATATTATCAATCCGTTTACGGCGCAGGCTCGGAGCCAGTTGATCGCCGGGTTCCTGGGTTTGGCACACCGCGATGATGTCGCTCAGGCGGCACTCGGAAAGTCTATTCT
>CAZDMM010000635.1:0-4811 GCA_964505845.1 uncultured Caldilineaceae bacterium | reverse complement strand
TGACCACTTTATGAGGTATGGATGGCGAGGTGATTTTGACCGGACATTAGCTTGTCGCCAGGGCCGCAACTTTTTGGGCCAGCCGCTGCAACGCTTCGCGCAATTCGGGGGGGTGGCGCACCTCCAGGGGACAATCTAACCCGGCCAAAACGTAGGCCATCCATGCTAAATCGGGCGCGTAACAGATCATTCGCACTTGCTCCGGGCCAAATTCGTCCAAAATGGCCAGGGCGGGTGGGATAAGCCGTTGGGCCTCGACCAGAGTCGTCTGCAAAACGACCTCAACCCGCCAGGGGTTTGGCGTCGAGGCAATTGACCGCTCGACATGCGGTAAAGCGTCAAAATCAGTGGGCCGGGTAAACAGTTCATCGCTGGCGGTGACGCTCACCACTCGATCAATCCGGAAGGTCCGCAACTCTTGCCGCAGGTGACAATAGCCCACCGTATACCAATAGCCGACGCGGTAGACCAGGCCGTAGGGATCGAAAAGGCGAGTCGTCTCCGTTCCCTGCCAGCTTTTATACTTCAGGACGACTCGCCGGCTTTGATGCAGGGCCAAACTGAGGGTCATAACCACCTCACTGGGGGGTGGGGCGGCGTTGGCTGCCGGCATCTCCACCGTCAAGGTTGCTTGTAGGGCTTGCACCCGCTCCTTCAAACCCAGGGGCATCACCCGTTCGATCTTCGCCAGGGCACTCTCCATCGCAGCGCCCATCACCCCCCGCCCTAACCGGCGATTGAGCAGCAAGCCGAGAACCAGGGCCACCCCTTCATCTTCGTTGAACATCAGCGGCGGCAGCTTGTAGCCGGGCCGCAAGCGATACCCTCCATAGCGACCTCGCTCAGCCTCGATGGGAATCCCCATATCTTGCAGCATGATGATATAACGGCGAACCGTGCGCGTGTCTACTTCCAAACGCTTGGCCAGAGCTTGCCCACTGAGGTGAGGATAGGCTTGCAGCAGCTCCAACACGGCTAGCACGCGGGTGGCTGGGTTATACATACGATACCTCTCTCGGCGAAATATCGGTCTAAATCCGAAGTTTATTAGGACCGATTATGTCCGCATTTGATGGTAAAATCAAATTATCGTTGAGGAGGTGACCCAATGACAGTTAAATCAAATGACGAACGGGTGATTGGTCAAACTAAAGATGTTAGCTTTCAGATTGGCGTGCGCCAAACCTTTGACAGCTCGCCAACGGAGAATCAATGGAACTCCCGTCTGTCTAGCACCCCTTTGAGCTTTGAGACCCGGCCTACTACTCGTGAATTGGCCTTGCAGGTAGGCGTCGCCACCCTGGGCCGCTTTGTCTTTAACACCTCCCGCCGCTTTGTTTATCCCTTTGCCCCAGCCTTGAGCCGGGGGGTGGGGGCGCCGCTCACGGCCATCACCTCCCTGATCGCCATCAACCAGGCCACCGGTTTGCTCAGCCCTTTTTTTGGCCCGCTCAGTGATCGCTGGGGCTACCGGGTGATGATGCTGGCCGGCCTGGGCATGCTGGCAGTGGGGATGCTTGCCAGCGGCGTGCTGCCGCTTTATAGCATCATGATGATCGCCTTATTTTTAGCCAGCCTGGGCAAAAGCATCTTCGAACCAGCGTTGCTGGCCTATCTGGCGGAGCGGGTGCCCTTTCACCGGCGGGGTTTGGTGATCGGGATCACCGAGTTTGCCTGGGCGGCCGGGTCGTTGGTGGGCATCCCCCTGGCCGGGGTGTTGATTGACCGCCTGGGCTGGCAAGCCCCATTTTTAACCCTGGGCGGCCTGAGTCTGCTGTGTCTGGCCGGCCTGGCTTTTTTGCTGCCTCCGGCCAGCGGGCGGCGGCATCCTGCCAGCGAAAAAACGAGCTTCAAAAAAGCCTGGCAGCAACTAAGGCAGAGTCCCATGGCGTTGGCTGCATTGGGTTTTGGCTTTTTGAGCAGCCTTGCCAATGACAGTTTGTTTGTGGTGTTGGGGCTGTGGTTGGAGTCTTTTGGTTTGAGCCTCACCGAGGTAGGGCTGGCCGCTGCGGTGATCGGGGTGGCGGAGCTGGCCGGCGAAACGGGGACCGCCTTCGTGGCCGACCGCATCGGTTTGCCCCGGGCTGTGTTGGTTGGCTTGAGTCTGGCCACGCTGGGCTATTTGCTTTTACCGCTGGTGGGCGTAACTTTGCCGCTGGCGTTAGCTGCTCTGTTTATCTTGTTTCTCTTTTACGAGTTTTCGGTGGTCGCCTCGTTGTCGCTTTTTACGGAAGTGCTGCCCGAAGCCAGAGCCACCATGATGTCGGCCCTGTTTGCTGCCTTGAGCCTGGGCCGGATGGTCGGGGCGTTCAGCGGTGGGCTGGTGTGGGCCATGGGCGGGTTGGCAGGGGTCGGGATCGTTTCGGCGGTTGCATCGGCCCTGGCTCTGGCCTGTTTAGGCTTTGGCCTGCGGGCCTGGCGGCGAGGTTAGCCTGGCCGGGCCGGATCAGCGAGAGAAGGCTGCCGTCGGGCGGCCGCTGAAAATGAACGTTAGAATGCCTCTATCTCCCAGATAAAAGACCAGGTCTCTTCCGTTTTGCCCCAACCCTAACTCGGCGTCTGCCTCGCGCCGAGTTTTTGTTTTGGGGGAACATCGCCCGCCCTAATTTTGCGTTCTCGCCGTTTCCGGCTACCATGAGTCCCACTTCCAGCCAACTAACGATAATTTATTGAGCACCGCTTTCCCATAAGCCAGAGATTAGAGATTGGAGATTAAGGCCAATCTCTAATCTCCAATCTCCCATTCAAAGGAGCAATCTGATGCCAACCTTACCCAACACCTCTCAACCCGGCCGCGCCTTCCCCATCGCCCGGCCGCGCCGGCTGCGCCAAAACGCAAATCTGCGCCGCATGGTGCGGGAAACCACCCTCACCCCGGCCGATTTTATCTACCCCATGTTTATCACCCACGGCCAGGGCGTGCGCAACGAAGTCTCCTCCATGCCGGGCGTCTATCAGCAGTCGCCCGACATGCTGGCCGCCGAAGCCGAGGAGTTGCGCGCGCTCGGCATCCCGGCGGTGATGCTTTTTGGCCTGCCGGCCGAAAAAGACCCGCTGGGTCGGGAGAATTTTGCCCCCGACGGCATCATCCCGCAGGCCATCAAAGCCTTGCGCCAGGCCGACCCCCACCTGGTCATCATCACCGACATCTGCATGTGCGAGTACACCGACCACGGTCACTGCGGCATCGTTGAAAACGGCCAGATTTTGAACGACCCCACCCTGGAGATTCTGGGCCAGGCCGCCGTTTCCCACGTCCGGGCCGGGGCGGATATGGTCGGCCCCAGCGCCATGATGGATGGGCAGGTAGCCGCCATCCGCCGGGCGCTGGATGAGGCCGGTTTCGCCCACATCCCCATTATGGGTTACTCGGCCAAATTTGCCAGCGGCTTTTACGGCCCCTTCCGCGAGGCCGCCGACAGCCCACCTCAATTCGGCGACCGCTCCACTTACCAGATGGATCCGGCCAACAGCCGCGAGGCCCTACGCGAAATTGCCCTGGACATCGGTGAAGGGGCCGACATCATCATGGTCAAGCCGGCCCTGCCTTACCTGGACATCATCCGTCAGGCCCGCGATACCTTCCCCGATTTGCCCCTGGCCGCCTACAACGTCAGCGGCGAATACAGCATGCTCAAAGCCGCCGCCCGCCTGGGCTGGCTCGACGAAAAACGAGTCGCCCTGGAATCCCTCATCGCCATCAAACGCGCTGGGGCCGATATGATTTTGACCTACTGGGCCAAAGATGCGGCGAGATGGTTGGGGTAAAAGAGCCCACAGATGGACTCGTAAAGCGTAAAACGTGAAACGTAATGGTTTACAGCCAAAGTCATTACGTTTTACGTTTCACGTTTTATTGAAAAACCTATTATTTTGAGGAATAACCATGAACTTCACTCATTCCGAACACCTCTTCGCCGCGGCGCAAAAGGTCATTCCCGGCGGGGTCAACTCGCCGGTGCGGGCTTTCCGGGCAGTAGGCGGGCAGCCGCTGTTTATTGACCGGGCCGAAGGCCCCTACATGTGGGACGCCGATGGCAACCGCTACATTGACTACGTGCTCAGTTGGGGGCCGCTGATTCTGGGCCACGCCCACCCGCAGGTGGTCAAAGCCTTGCAGCAGGCCGTGGAGCGCGGCACCAGCTACGGTGCGCCGACCGCGCTAGAAACCGAACTGGCCGAACTGGTGTGCGACCTCGTCCCCTCCGCCGAACAGGTGCGCTTTGTCAACTCCGGCACCGAGGCCACCATGAGCGTGCTGCGGTTGGCCCGCGCCTTTACCGGGCGTCACAAAATCGTCAAGCTGCAAGGCAACTATCACGGCCACGCCGACTTTCTGCTGGTGCAGGCCGGCTCCGGCGTGGCCACCCTGGGCCTGCCCGACAGCCCCGGTGTGCCGCCCGGCGCTACCCAGGATACGCTGACCGCCCCGTTCAACAATTTGGCGGCCATTGAGTCTCTCTTTGACCAGTTTGGCCCGGAAATCGCTGGGATTATCCTGGAGCCGGTGGCCGGAAATATCGGCTGCGTGCCGCCGGTGGAAGGCTATCTGGCCGGGCTGCGCCGCCTCTGCACCCAGCACGGCGCGCTGCTCATCTTTGATGAGGTGATGACCGGCTTTCGGGTGGCCCTGGGTGGGGCGCAGGAACTTTACGGCGTCATGCCCGATTTGACCGCCCTGGGCAAAGTTATCGGTGGGGGGCTGCCGGTGGGGGCCTATGCCGGGCGGCGCGAGATTATGCAGACCGTTGCCCCCGCCGGGCCGATGTACCAGGCCGGCACCCTCAGCGGCAACCCTTTAGCCATGACCG
>CAZDMM010000634.1:0-4811 GCA_964505845.1 uncultured Caldilineaceae bacterium | reverse complement strand
GCAAAGTAACAAGTAGCAAAGTAACAAAGTAGCAGATTCTAACTTAATTTGCAACCCTGCTACCCTGCAACTCTGCTACCCTGCTACCCTGCAACTCTGCTACCCTGCAACTCTGCTACCCTGCTACCCTGCCTAATTCCACGACCACAACCCGATTGCGCCGGTATCAACCAGAGTGGTGACGCCCTCCTCGGACCCGGTGTCAATCAGCCAGACACGCTCCACCAGGCTGGGGTCACGGTCGGCGTAAACCAAATAGCGTCCATCCGGCGACCAAAAGCGGTCACTCTGGGCGTACTGGTTAAAGCTGCTGACCATAAAATCCATCTGGAAGGAGGGATGGAACATGGCAAAGCCGCGATCTTGGCCGCCGGCCAGCTCCACCACCCGCCACTGCATCATGATCGAGTCAAACAGCGGTACGTAAGTGAGATAGCCCAACCGCCGGCCATCGGGCGACCAGAAGAAGCCCAAAATTTGCCGGCTGCGCTCGGTGACGCGCCGCGCTTCACCCGTCCGTAGGTTCACCACCTCAATCGGACCGTAAAAGGGGTCGCTCGAATTCTGGCGCACCGCATAGGCTACCTGATCCCCTTGCGGCGACCAGGCGAAGACGATTTGCCCATCTTCATAGCGGGCCAGCGTGGCCGGTTCGCCGGAGCCAAAATGCTGCAACTGATCCATCTTTGCCTCAGCGGAGACGCCCAGCCAGCCCTCGCCCTGTGGTGACCAGGCCGGGGCTACAAACAAACCCGGCAGATGCGGCAGAATTTCGAGACGATTCTCCTCCACCTGGTACAGCGCCAGTTGCGCCGCCGCATTGTAGCGGCGCGCCCCGCCGGTATGCCACAGCAGTTGGCGTCCATCCGCCGACCAGGAAAAGTAAAAAGGCCAACCCGCCCCAATGAATCGGTTCTCTAACACACCTGCACTCATTTCTACCAAACGCAGGCTGATGCTCTCGCCTTCTTCAATGAGATAGGCCAAACGGCGGCAGTCGGGCCGCTCTGGGCAGGGCGCGGGCGACCAGTAGATGTAGATCACAAAATGCTCATCGCTCCGCCCCACCACCTGGGCCGATCCTCCCGGCGTGTCAACCACGTACAGCACGCTGCGAGTCTCGCCAGCAGCGCGGGTCACCCCGGCAAAAGCCAGACGGCCATCCGGCGACCACGAGAGGCGATGGTAGGAATAACCGGGGTATTCGGCGGGAGCGGTGGCGTCGCGGGTGACGGCAATTTTGGAAGTGAGGTCGGGGGTGGTGACATACACGTTACCGTCGCCACCGATGTAGGCCAACCGGCCGGGGGGAGGTGGGGCGGGGGTGAGGCGAAGAGGCGAGGTAGGGCCAGGTAAGGGAGTGGCTGCCAAAGCCTGGCAACTTAACAGCACGGCGCTGCTAAGAGTCAGGAGCAGCAGCTTCAAAGGACAAGCGCCCAACAATAGCTATAGTCCTCCCGAAAAGTTTTGGCCGGTACTGGCCTTGCCGCCCTACGGGTTAGGAAATTGGGAATGTGGGCGACGCCTACTTCTCCGGTTCAACCCGCTCCAGCACCCGCGCCTGCGGGCTGCCTGCCAGTCCTGGTGATGCCTCCTGTGACGACCAAACGTTTAATTCGAGAAATCTCTTAAATCGCTCGGCCTCATCAACGGTGTCGAAATCTAGATCAATGAGGATATACTTGTCGTCATCAACGGGCTGGTAGATGCGGTAGGCGCGGACGCCCCCCTTCTGTCGAGCTTCGGCGAACTTGCCAAAGGCCGTCAGCCAAATTTTCAAATCATTAATGGGGTGTTCAATATGAAGCGTTGCCATCATTCCTTCTTATTAGGGTTGGCCGACGACCATGGCAGTCTCGCGCAGGTCGGTGAGCTGTTGGTCGGGGATCTGTTCTAACACGGCCTTGAGTTCATCCCGCGTACAGCGGCGCACTTTGAGCACCACATCCCAATAGCCGGGCTGCCTGGGGGAGCGGACGCTGCCCATCGCCATAATGCCCCAGCCATGCTCCAGCATAGCCCTGGTAATCTTTGAAAATTCACCTACCCGATCCGGCACCCGCACGGTGGCGCGCCAGCCAGACTCGTTGGCCCCCAGCAGATTTTGAAGCTCGCGCAGCAGGTCGGTTTCGGTGATGATACCCACCACTACCCCTCCATCTTCAAGCACCGGCAGCCCGCCGATTTTATAACGGATCATCAAATCGGCCGCTTCTTCGATGGTAGCCTCAGGTTGAATGGTGCGCAAATCTGGCCCTTTGACCATAACTTTGCCCACCGTCAAATCGGCCAGGTAGCGGGTAATCTCCCACACATCCAGGCTGGTCAGTTTTTCGGGCGGAATCGAAAGACGCTGGCGAGTTACCAGCCCTTGCAGCCGTTTGCCATCGCCCACCACCGGCACATGGCGGATGTTATTCTCGGTCATAATTTTTTGGGCTTCGGTCACGCGCATCTCAGGCCCAATCAGAATGGGGTGACGAGTCATGTAATCTTTGACGATCATTGCATATCTCCTATCACTGTTGAGCAATTACCGGCTCAAAACTGCGCAGAGTTTCTAACGGAATATGGCAAAAGATGCGATGTCCATCCCCGGTTTCTTGCCAGGGGGGCTCGGTCAAACAGATATTGGGATCGGGCAGCAGGTGGCGGCGGGGGCAGCGGGTGTGGAAACGGCAGCCCGAAGGCGGATTCAAGGCGCTGGGGACGCTGCCTTCCAGGCGAATGTGCTTCTGCTGGGCGGTTGGATCCGGGATAGGCACGGCCGAAAGCAGAGCTTCGGTGTAAGGGTGGTAGGGCGGGGCGTAAATGGCTTCGGCCGGGCCAATTTCCATAATCTGGCCCAGGTACATCACCGCCACGTAGTCAGAAAAGAAGCGTACCACGCTCAGATCGTGGGCAATAAAAATCATAGTGGTGCCGTACTTTTCCTGGATTTCCAAGAGCAGGTTCAGCACCGCCGCCTGCACCGACACATCCAGGGCGCTGACCGGCTCATCGCACAAAACCAAATCGGGCCGGCTGGCCAGGGCGCGGGCAATGCCTACCCGCTGCTTTTCACCGCCGCTCAACTGGCGCGGCAGGCGATCCAGGTAATTGGCCCCCAGGCGCACCGCTTCCAACAGTTTGATTACTTCTTCCCGGATGCGCTGTTTGGGAACGGCGCCAAAACGGATCATGGGTCGGGCAATCTGCTGGTAAATGGTGTAAGAGGGGTTCATGGTTGAGTCGGGGTTTTGGAAGACCATCTGCAGTTCCTGGATTAACTGCTCGTTGCGGGTGGAGAGGTCGCCGGTAATATCCAGGCCCAAAAATTGAGCTTTACCGGCGCTGCTGTCTTCCAAACCGATGATAGTTTTGATGAGGGTGCTTTTGCCGCAGCCCGACTCGCCCACAATGCCTAGCGTGCTGCCTTTGGGCACCTCAAAGCTCACATTTTCGACCGCCTTGACATAGCGTTTTTGGCCTAACCCCAAAACATCTTTCAGCGAACTCCCCTGCACCGGGTAGTACTTCTTCAACCCCTCAATAGATAGGATCGGTTCACCCCGGTGGTTGTGGGCTGAGAGTTGGGGCGGCATAATATCTTCCGAGGGAGTCCACCGAGCCGGGTCAATTTCTTCGGCAAAGTGGCAGCGCACCCAGCCGCCCCGTCCCGGCCCAAAGGCAGAGGGAGGGGATAGTTGGCGTAGGGCTGGGCGCTCGGTGTGGCAGCGGTCTCGCACATAATCACAGCGGGGTGAAAAAATACAGCCGGAGGGGCGGTTGTGAGGGGGCGGCACCCGCCCGCGAATGGGATAAAGCAAGCTGCTGGCCTTGTTGGCCCCCAGCTTGGGCACGCAGCGGATCAAGCCCTGAGTGTAGGGATGCCAGGGGTTTTTGAAGATCTCTTCCACGCTGGCTCGCTCAACCATTTCACCGGCGTACATCACGCCCACTTTGGTACACACGCGGGCCACCACCCCTAAATTATGGCTGATGAACATGATGCCGGTATCAAAATCCCGGCGCAGTTCGGCGATGAGGTCCAGCACGGCCGCCTCCACCGTCACATCCAGGGCGGTGGTCGGCTCGTCCATAATCAGCAGGGCCGGGTTGTTGAGCAGAGCCATGGCGATAACCACCCGCTGCTGCTGCCCGCCGGAAATTTGGTGGGGATAACGCTGCATCACGTTGGCCGGGTCGGGCATGTAAACCCGTTCCAGCATCTCGATGCAGCGTTTTTCGGCCTCTCTATCGCTCATGCCCCGGTGCACCGTCAGCACTTCTTTGAGCTGCTCGCCCAGGCGCAGCGAGGGGTTAAGCGCCTGCATGGGGTCCTGGTACACCATGGCAATCTGGTCGCCCCGCAAGCGGCGCAGTTCTTCGCTGCTTTTGCCGACCAGTTCCTGCCCCAAAAATTTAATACTGCCCCGTTTAACGTAGCCGTTTGCGCCCAAAAAATTAAGGATAGCCCAGGCTACGGTGCTTTTGCCGCAGCCCGACTCGCCCACGATGCCGTGCGCTTCGCCGCGCCCGATTTCAAAGGAGACATCCTGGACGGCCTCAATTTCGCCGCCGCGCACCTTATAGGCAATAGCCACATTTTCTACTTTGAGGACCGGGGATGATTTACCGCTGGATGTACTGATTTCTGCCATAGCCGCTCCTTTGAAAATAGACCGGGGGCAAATACCCGGTCATCGGTCATCACCGGCACAGGTTTTTCGTCACCTGTGCCCGCAGGGGTATGGGTGAGGTGTTACAGGATTGTGATGACCGTTTACCGTTGATACCGAGTTAACTCTTCACGCAAGCCGTCGGCAAAC
>CAZDMM010000633.1:240-4814 GCA_964505845.1 uncultured Caldilineaceae bacterium | reverse complement strand
CGACCCGCTGGTGATCCGGGTGGTCGAGGTGGCCCCGCCGGAGCCGCCCAAGCTGTACGGCCTGGCCCGGCACGTGCTCAGCTACGCCGACCTGCCGCCTATCCGCCTGGAACTGGAGCGGATCGAGGTGGCCGATTTGGCCCGCACCGTGCAGCCGGCGGCCTACCTGGTGCCCTGCCGCTCCGGCGGCCTGGACGACCTGCCCGCGCCGGTCAGCTTTTTGGACGAGCGCCCCGCCCGCCAAAACTGGACCCTTATCGGCTGTGAGCGCAGCCTGCAGTTTCATCGCCACTATTACGGCGACGAGCCGCCCCGCGTGGAGATGTGTCCCCGCAAAATTGCCGGCCCCCGCTCCGAACCGACCCTGCTCAAATGCTGCCTGCTGGAATACCACATCGAGCAGGACGGCCCGATTGGAGTAGTTCCCTGGGGAGCAGACCTGGCTATGGTCGAGTCGGCCCTGCGCCAACTGGCCGCCGAGGTTGACTATGCCTGAGCGCGCCTGGGGGGACGTTATCGAAGATTTGTTTGCCGGGCGGGCTCAGGCCCCCCGCGACGCTGGCCTGACGATGGTCATTGATAAAGGCTGGGGCTTGACCCTGACCCACGACCTGATCGAGGGCTGCGGCGATTACATTGACCACTGGAAATGCACCTTTGGCACCTCAACCTTTGTGCCGGCCGATGTGTTGAGCCGCAAACTGCGCCACCTCAACGCCCGCGGCATCTTGACTTACCCCGGCGGCACCCTGCTCGAAGTGGCCGTAGTGCGGGGCAAGTGCCGGGCCTATATGCAGCGGGCGCGCGATCTCGGCTTCAGCGCCGTCGAAATCTCCGACGGCTCCATCCCCATGCCCTCCCTTCGCCGCCGCAACGTTATTCGCTGCGCTCTGGAGCACGGCCTGACCCCCATCACCGAGGTGGGCAAAAAAGACCCGGCTCAACAGCTTACCGCCATCGAAATGGCCGAGCAAGCTCTGCAAGATTTGGAGTGGGGGGCCAAATGGGTCACGGTCGAGGCCCGAGAGTCGGGCAAAGGCGTCGGCATTTATGATGATAACGGCATGGTGCGGGTCGAGATGATGGCCGCCATCTGTGAGCGGATGGAGCAGTGGGCCGACCGCCTGATTTGGGAAGCGCCGCAAAAGCATCAGCAGGCGTATCTGATCCGGCACTTTGGCCCCAACGCCAACCTGGGCAATGTGCCGCCCGGCGAAGTGCTGGCCCTGGAAGCCCTGCGGGTCGGCCTGCGTTTTGAAACCTTTGCCCCGGTGGTCGAAGAAATGCAGCAGCGCGGCGAGTGGGACCCAGCCAGGGTAGAGGAGGCGAAGAATGGGCAAGGGTAACGACTCCGTCCTCGGTGTGGGCAGCCGTTTGGCCGGCGGGCCGGCCCCGGAACTGATCCAGACCGCCTTTGCCCGCGAGCTGGCCGGCCAACTGCCTCTGTTTGAGGGCATGAGCCTGGCCGACCTGGCCCATACCCTCATGCTGCTGGAGGGTGGGGTAATCCCGCCGGAGGCCGGGCGGGAGCTGCTGGCCGCTTTGCTGGCCCTGCACGCCTGGCCGCCCGATTTTAACCTCGATCCGGCCCTGGGCGACCTTTACACCAACCGCGAAGCCTGGCTGGCGGCTCGCACCCCGGCCGCCGGCTGGCTGGGGGCCGGCCGCGCCCGGCGCGAGTCTACCACCACCGGCTACCGCCTGATTTTGCGCCGCCGGTTGCTGGACTTTTCTGCCGCCTTGAGCCAGGCCGGGCTGGCCCTGCTGCAGCAGGCCGCTGCCCACCGGGCCAGCCTCATGGCCGATTACACCTACTTGCAGCCGTCCCAGCCGACCACCTTGGGCCACTACCTGCTCACTTTTGTCTACCCCCTGCTGCGCGACCTAGAGCGCCTGCAAGCCCTGTACGCCCGCACCAACCTCAGCCCGGCGGGGTGCGGCAGCGTCAACGGGTCGCGCCTGCCCCAAAACCGGCCGCGCCTGGCCGAACTGCTCGGCTTTGAGGGCCTTGCGCCCCACGCCCGCGATGCCATGTGGCAGCCTGATGGCCCCATTGAAACCCTATCGGTGCTGGCCGCCGCTGTGGTCAACCTGGACCGGCTGGCCGAGGATTTGCAAATCTTTGCCACCGCCGAATTTGATTTGATCGAGCTGGCCGACGGCCACGCCCGCGCCAGCGTCATCATGCCCCAAAAGAAAAACCCCTACGCCTTGACTTATATTCGCGGCGCCGCCAATGAACTGAGCGGCGAGTTGGCCGCCGCCGCCGCGTATGGCCGCACCCCTTCCGGGCAGGTGGATAACCGCGTCTTTGCCTATGGCAGCGTACCGCGGGCGGTAGAGACAGCCACCGGCGCGGCCACGCTCATGGCCGGGGTGATGCGCGGACTGCGTTTTAATGCCGCGTTGGCCGCGCAGCGCCTGGCCGCCGGCTTTGCCATCGCCACCGACCTGGCCGAAATTATCACCCTTGAAACCGGGCTGGACTTTCGCTCGGCCCATCACGTGGTGGGCCGGCTGGTGCGCAATGCCCTGGCAGCGGGTCGCACCGCCCGCCAGATCACCTCCGCCGAAGTGGACGCCGCCGCTCAAGCCATTTTGGGCCGCCCTCTGCACCTTTCCGCAGCCGCCCTGGCCCAGGCGCTTGACCCCGCCGCCGGTGTTGCCGCCCGAAAGCAGGCCGGCGGGGCCGCGCCGGGGCCGCTTTCCACGATGCTGGCCGAGTGCCGTGCTGCTCTGTCCGCACACGGCGACTGGCGTGAACAAGCCATGGAGCATATCAACACTGCTGAGGAAGCGTTATTGAGCCGGGTCAAAGAGTTTTGTAAAAATTAAAACCAGCGAACCGATGGTGTTTGGATTGGGTCAAATCATTTTTTGACCACCATTAAAAGTATTTTGGCCGTCGCCGGTCGGCGGTCTGATGAAAGGAGTTACACCCATGGATTTAGCCACCGTTGATCATCTGCTCACCACCACCCGCTCGGTGCGCAAGCGCCTGGATTTTAGCCGCCCGGTGGAGCGAGAAGTGATTGAACAATGCCTTGAGATTGCCATCCAGGCGCCCTCCGGCTCCAATCGCCAGCATTGGCGCTTTTTGGTCGTCGCCGAGCCGGACAAACGAGCCGCCATCGCGGAACTTTACCGCAAATCCTATTACGCTTACCGGGCGATGCTGGATAAACAACCCTCCCAATTCCCGGCGACTGACCCGCGTACCGCCCGGCAAACGCGGGTGCAAGACTCCTCACTTTACCTGGCCGACCACATGCACCAAGCGCCGGTGCTTATCCTCGCCTGCGTGGAGGGCCGGGCGGAAACAGCCGATCCCTTCGCCCAGTCGCCGCTGTATGGCTCCATTCTGCCGGCGGCCTGGTCGTTGATGCTGGCTCTGCGCGCTCGCGGCCTGGGGTCAGCCTGGACCACCCTGCACTTGCGATATGAAAAAGAAGCGGCGGCCATCCTAAATATCCCCGGCCATATTACCCAGGCGGCGCTGCTGCCGGTGGCCTACTTTACCGGCGATGACTTCAAACCGGCTGTGCGAGTCCCTGCCCGCGAAGTGACATTTTGGAACAGTTGGGGAGAGCAATAAGCAATGCCGGCTCACAAGATTGACTCGCTAGAGACTGAGGCGCTCTTTGACCACCGGCGGCAGTTGGGCTTATATCCCCCATTTGTGGATCAGGTAGCCGCCTGGGAGCGAGATGAGGCTGAACGATGAAATTGGCCAGTCTACCTCGTGTTCAACTGGCTACCTTGCCGACCCCCTTGCAGCGGGCCGAGCGGCTGAGCCGGCTATTGGATGGGCCGGAAATTTGGTTTAAGCGGGATGACCTGACCGGCTTTGGCCTGGGCGGCAACAAGGTACGCAAGCTGGAATTTTTGGCGGCGGAGGCCCTGGAACAAGGGGCCGATACCCTGGTCACCGGGGCCGGGCCGCAGTCCAACCACGTCCGTACCACGATGGCGGTGGCGGCTCACTTGGGCATGCAGGGGGTGGCCGTTTTTTACGGCACTCGCCCGGCTGAAAATCAAGGCAATTTTTTGATTGATGAGCTACTGGGCGTGGAAATCGTTTTTACGGGGAGTCCCGACCGCACGACGGTGGATCAACGCCTGAGCAGCGAGGCGGAACGGCTGCGGCAGGAGGGTCGCCGACCCTACGTGATTGGCCGGGGTGGGGCTTCACCGCTGGGGAGCGCCGGTTACGTGGCCGCCTCGCTGGAAATCCAGACCCAACTGCTGGAGTTGAAATTGCAGCCCGATTACCTCTTTGTGGCGACCGGCTCGTGCGGCACCCATGCCGGGCTATTGGTGGGAACCCAGTGGCTGCAGCCGGGTTATCGCCTGTGTGGGGTCACGGTCAGCCGCCCGTATGCCGAAGCAGTAGCCCGGATTGAAAAATTGGCCTCCGAGACGGCGGCGCTGCTGGAATTGAACCTGTCCTTCAACCAGGCCGCCATCACCTTGTACAAGGATTATCTTGGCCCCGGCTACGGCATCCCCACCCCGGAGTGCATTGAGGCCATTAAATTGGTGGCCCAAGCCGAAGGCATCTTTTTAGACCCGGT
>CAZDMM010000633.1:0-230 GCA_964505845.1 uncultured Caldilineaceae bacterium | reverse complement strand
GACCCGGTCTACAGCGGCAAAGCCATGGCCGGCTTGATGGATTTGATCCGGCGGGGGGAAATCAAACGGGGCGAGACGGTGCTCTTTTTGCACACCGGCGGCGGGCCAAGCCTGTTTGCGTATACCTCTGCTTTAGTCAATGACGCTACCGCAAAAAGGTCAATCTTTTAACGCAAAGGTGCTAAGACGCCAAAAAACTACTCAAAATATAAAAATGCTTTGCGACTTTG
>CAZDMM010000632.1:3453-4816 GCA_964505845.1 uncultured Caldilineaceae bacterium | reverse complement strand
TACTGGTTGGGGTAGATGTAGGAGGAATCGCTGTGGCAGTGGGCGGGAGGGGTGTTGAGATTGGGGTTGAGATCGAGACGGCTGCGGCTGTGGCGAAGGTTGGCGTAGTCGAGATCAGGGTTGGCTGTGATGTGACCGGGCCAGCTACAGGCTGGACGGCTGGCCCGGCCAGATTATCATTACTGGTTCCCCAACGGAAGAACAGGAATATTAGCAGAGCGGCCAGGGCGATAACGCCAATGAGCGATGTGGTGCGATAATTTTTCATGCCTCTATTTCTCCTTTGGGGTAACCTATGGTTGGCACTGCCACAGCGAAGGCACGCCACATCTGACGATACGGGTACAGACGCCAGGTGGAAAATCCAGGGTTACGGTAGTTGAGCCACAGCCTGGCCCGGTAGAGGTGGCGGTGGTCTGATAAGCGCCTGACAGAAATTCACTGCAATAGACCGTGCTGCCGTTAGGGATATTCTGGCAGGTAATGTTGCCTTGAGGCGTGCCAAAAATGGAGTACTGTAACACTCCGCCTGTTTCGTTTTTGATGGAGAGCTTGACGGGCTGGCGAACGTCACGCAGGATGAGGGGCAGGTAAACCCGGAATGAGGAACTGGAATCATTATCTAAAATAGTCAAGACAACCGGGTTAGAGCCGCCCAATCCGGCATTCACCGGTCCGGTCAAACTCAAGTTGACCGTTTCATCATTTTCGTCAAGCAGATCATCGGTAATGATTGCAGTAAAGACCAGGCTGGTCATACCCGGCGCAAAAGTTAATATTCCGCTGGCTGTCATGTAGTCGCTCCCGGCGATAGCCGTGCCACCGGGGGTGGTGGCATAATTAACGGTCGCGGTTACCCCGGAAGCCGCGCTCAGGGTGACAGTGATGGCGGCAGTTCCGGCGTTCTCGACGACGCTGTAGCCGCTGTGACTGAATTGGATGGCGGGCTGCGGGTCGTCGTCGGTGATGGTCAGAGTAGCCGGGTTGAGCAAACCCAAGTTGGCATTGACGGGTGTGCTGAGAGTCAGGTTAACCGTTTCATCCGCCTCAAACAGCGCATCATTGGCAATAGCCACGATAAAACTCTGGCTGGTCTGGCCGGGGGCAAAGGTCAGGGTACCACTGCTGGGGGTGTAATCGCCGGGGGCGAGGGCCGTGCCGTTGCTGGTGGCGTAGGCAACCGTGACGGTAAGGCTGGAAGCCGCACTCAGGGTGGCCGTAATCGTAGTTGAGCCGGCGCTCTCGCTCACGCTGTAGCTGGCTGTGCTGAATTGCACTTGGGTCGAGTCGTTATCCAGGATGGTCAGAGTGGCCGGATTCGTTCCGCTGATGGTAGCGTTACTCGGGCTACTCAGAGTCAGGA
>CAZDMM010000632.1:0-3353 GCA_964505845.1 uncultured Caldilineaceae bacterium | reverse complement strand
CCGGGCCGCCCGGTTCGGTCACGCTGTAGTTGGCCGCGCTGAACTGGACGGTGGGTAAAGGAGGAGTGTCATTCAACCAGACGGTTTCCGGTTGGGACAGGCCGGCATTGGAAATCACCGCGTCCAGGTCGCCATCGCCGTCCAGATCGCCCAGAGCCACTTCGGTGCTATCGCCGCTGCCAAAACTGGGCGTGGTGGGGTGAGCGGTAAAATTGCCGGCCCCATTGTTCAGCCAGGTGGTTTCTGCCGCCCCGCCGGTGTTGGCGACTACGGCATCTAGGTCGCTATCACCGTTTATGTCACCCAGGCTGACCCCGTAGCCTATGCCTGCACCAAAACTGGAGGTCAAGCTAAAGTTGCCCAGACCATCATTCTGCCACACCGTCTCCCCGGTGTTATTGGAGATAACTGCATCCAGATCGCCATCGCTATTAATATCGCCCAGGGCTATGGCCAGACTGCTGCTACCCGCGCCAAAGCTGGGCGTACCGGGATGAGCGGTAAAATTACCCACCCCATCATTGAGCCAGACCGTCTCGGCCTGGCCGGTATCATTGACTACCACTGCATCCAAATCGCCGTCGCCGTCCAGATCACCCAGGGCCACATCCCGGCTATCACCTGCGCCAAAAGCGGGTGTAAGTGGATGAGCGCTGAAACTGCCAGAGCCATTGTTTAGCCAAACGGTTTCAGCCCCACCTGTAATGGCCAACACCGCATCCAGATCGGCGTCGCCGTCAATATCGCCCAAGGCCAAGCCATCGCTCACGCCCCCGCCAAAGGTAAAG
The DNA here is from genome assembly GCA_964505845.1 of uncultured Caldilineaceae bacterium. Classification (GTDB taxonomy): domain Bacteria; phylum Chloroflexota; class Anaerolineae; order 4572-78; family J111; genus DSQQ01. The sequence continues at coordinate 2,565 of CAZDMM010000632.1, read as the reverse complement.
CCGGCGCTAAAGCCACCACTGCCGTCATTGAACCAAACCCCCGCGGCGCCGCTGAGATTAGCCACTACCCCATCCAAGTCGCCGTCTCCATCCACGTCGCCCAGTTCCAGCTCCTGCGTATTGCTGCCAGAGTTAAAACTACCGGCGCTGCTTAACACGCCGGCCCCATTGTTCAACCAGACTGTCTCAGCCTGAGTGCTATCATTAGCTACCACCGCGTCGAGGTCGCCGTCGCCATCCAGGTCGCCCAATGCCACCCCATAGCTATTGCTGCCGCCAAAACTGGGCACGGTGGGATGGGGGATGAAGCTGCCGCTTCCCCCTGTCGCCGCCGCCCAGAACTGCCAGACATAAGGGGTGAGCGAAATGCCGGTCGTGCTGCTAATGCCGGAGGAGGCGCTGACCAGCATCACCTCGCCCGGCTTAAATTGGCCCGGCGGGTTCAGGGTGACGGTGCGGCTGGGGGCGTCGTAGCTGAGGGTTTGGGTGTAGCGGCCGGTCAAATCGCCATGAACGACAAAGGTGCGGCTGGTGATACTGCTGGCGTTGAGGTCGCCGTTGAAGGCGGCGGTGACGGAGGCGGTAGAGGAGATGTTGAGGCTGTTGCTGACCGGGCCGGTAGCAGTCACGCGCAAATTGGAGGCAATCTTGGCTACAAAGGCGTCACGGTCGGGTTGGTCAGTTTGATAAGGATTTTTGGTCGGAAAATCGGTAGAAAAAGCATACCCGGTCAGGTAGGCATTGCCGCCGCCATCCACAGCGATATCCAGACCAATATCTTCATCCGCGCCTCCTAAATAAGTAGAGTAGGCCAGTGATGTTCCGGCCGGATCAAGTTTGCTCACAAAAGTGTCAATATTTCCGGCCCTGGCGGCTTGGAAAGGGTACTGGAGGGGAAAGTTGTCGGAACCGGTCTGTCCGGTGATATAAGCATTACCCGTGCTATCTATGGAGATAGCTATACCCCGATCAGAGTCATTACCTCCCAGGTAGGTAGAATAAATCAAGGCCGTGCCTGCCGGGTTAAGTTTGCTGATAAAAGCGTCATCAAAGGGTTGGTCGGTTTGATAGGGAGTTTGGGTTGGAAAATCCGTAGAATTGGTACTGCCGGTGATGTAGGCGTTGCCGCTGCTATCCAGGGCCAGGTCAAGTCCCTGGTCGGTTCCACTGCCGCCCAGGTAGGTGGAATAAACTAGGGCCGACCCGGCTGCATTCAATTTGGTACTAAAGGCATCCTGGCCAATCTGGTCGGTTTGATAAGGGGACTGAGTGGGAAAGTCGCTAGAGGCAGTATCTCCGGCAACGTAGGCGTTGCCGCTGCTATCCACTTTAATTCCATTGCCATTATCTACGCCGCTGCCGCCCAGGTAGGTGGAGTAAACCAGGGCTGACCCAGTTGGGTTTAACTTGGTTACAAAGGCATCACGGTCAGGCTGGTCAGTTTGGTAGGGGGATTGGATGTCAAAATCGCTCGACTCCGTATAGCCCGTAAGATAGGCGTTGCCGCTACCATCTACCACTATGTCCTCGCCAGTATCAATTCCGCCGCCTCCCAAATAAGTAGAATAAACCAGGGCCGACCCGGCCGTGTTTAGTTTGCTCACAAAAACATCAGTAACGCCGGCCAGGCTGGCCTGGAGAGGAGATTGGGTCGGGAAGTTGATTGAGTCGGTTCGCCCGGTCAAGTAGACATTGCCATTGCTATCCAGAGCGATACCATAGGCAACATCATCAAGACCGCCGCCCAAGTAGGTGGAATAGATCAAGGCTGATCCGGCCGGATTCAGTTTGGTAACAAAAACATCAGATACTCCATTGGTGGTCAGTTGAAAAGGGGTTTGGAGTGGAAAGTTGGTAGAAGTTGTCTGTCCGGCGATATAGATATTGCCGCTGCTATCTACCGCAATCCCTTGACCAACATCATCGAGATTGCCGCCCAGGTAGGTGGAGTAACTCAACACCGGGTCAATGATCAGCGGCCGGCTGCGATCATAGTCGCCTACAACAAAACCGACCAACGGCAAGCCATTATCGGCCCTCTTTTCTTTGAGGAGGTAACGACCTGCAATGGGCTGTTTAACTCCATCTGTCTCTTGATAAATCACCGGGGTATGTTGCACAATTAAACCTTGCGGCGTGTGCAAGAGCAGTTCACCCTGCTCAGTCAATTCTAACTCATCCACGCCGCTAAATTTCAATTGGATGGTGTTGGGGTTGGCCCCTGGTGCGACCACAAAATCATACTCCAACTGGCGTTGGCGGCCATAAAAAATCAGGTCAATGCCGGGGTAGATGGCTTGATATTTCACCCGGCCATAGTGGGCCAGGTTGGTCCGCCACCGGGTCGGGTCATTGCCGGTAAAATAGTGACTCTGACCAGGCAGTTCATCCAGCCCCACTACCAGCGGGTTGGGGTTAGCCCCCGGCAGAGTTAACTGTACTATAGCCGGTAGAGAATCATCAGACCCCGGGGGTTTCGGGGTTTGAGGCGCCTTTAAGACCAGAACCACCTCACCAGGAGTCAGGAACAGGCCATAACCGCTGCCGCGAGCCAAAAACCTGACC
>CAZDMM010000631.1:0-4826 GCA_964505845.1 uncultured Caldilineaceae bacterium | reverse complement strand
GCCGGGTCGCTGCGGTAGATGGCTGCTCATCCCTTAACGCCCAACCGGGCCAAAGCCGCCCGCCACCGGCCCCCACACAAACTCACCCTGGGGGTTGAGGTAGCCCTGCTGGGGCTGGCCGTCGGGGCCGGCCACCTGCACATAAGCCAGGCCGTGTTTGAACACATCGGCCCACATAAACTGCGGCTCGATGACAAATTTGCCGCTGCGGTCAATATAGCCAAACCGGCCGCTTTCGTCTGCTACGGGCGCCAGCCCTTCGGCAAAGAGCACATTCTTCCCGTCCACATAGCTGCTGTTAACCTGGCTGAACTGCAGCTTGATGACTACCTGGCCGGTTTCATCAATGAAACCCCACCGGCCATTTTGCTGTACCGGGGCCAGGCCCTCAGAAAAGAACAGGGCCTGCTCAAACTGCGGCTGGATGATCTCTTGGCCGCTCTTGTCAATAAAACCGGCCTGATTCTCCAGCACCACCATAGCATAGCCGTTGGTAAAATCACTGGCAAACTGGTAGCGCGGTTCCACCACAAAACGGCCTTGCGGGTCAATATAGCCCCAGCGTCCCTCTTGCTGCACCGCGATCAAGCCTTCAGATAGATTCAGGGCCGCCTCAAACTGGGCCGGGATGACCACCTGGCCCCGCTTATCCATAAAGCCCCAGCGCCCATTTTGCTGGATCGAAGCCAGGCCCTCTTTAAAGTCGCCGCCGTAAAGGCCCGGCGAAGCGAAAGCCGTTTTTCCATCCGGGGTGAGGTAGCTTTCTTCCCCGCCGACGGTGGCCGTAGCCAGCCCATGCTCATCAAACTCAAAGGCATACAGAAACTGCGGCTCGATGACCCACCGGCCGGTTTTGTCAATATAGCCGGTTTTCCCGTTTTGGGCTACCGCCGCCAGGCCATTGGTAAAGCTAAAGGCATTCTCAAACTGTGGTTTGATGACTTCCTGACCCGTCTTATCCACAAAACCGTATTTGCCATTCAAGGCCACCGGGGCCAGCCCCTCCCTAAACTGCAGGGCCAGATCATACTTGGCCGGGATGACGATGCGCCCGGCCTTGTCTACAAAACCAAACTTGTTGTCGGCCATAAAACTGGCCAGCCCTTCAGAAAAGGAGTTCAGAATGTCAAACTGCGGCTCGATCACCACCTGGCCGTTTTTGTCAACCGCGCCCATCTTGCCGTTGGCCCCTACCACCCCCAGGCCGTCGCTAAATTCTATGGTAACGTCATATTCGGGTTTAACCACCAGTTTCCCACTCGTGTCAATATAGCCGGCCTTACCCTCCGGCGTAGATACCGGGGCCAACCCCTCCACAAAGTTGCCGGATGGGGTAAATGGCAGCTCCGCCGCCGTCTGGCCCTTTTTATTGATTACCCGGTATTGATAGAGACCATCCGCTCCGGCCAGACCCACCAGGGCCACCCCTTCTTTGAAGGGGCGGGCGTCGTCAAACTGCGGCTCGACGACCATCTGTCCGGTTTGGTCAATATACCCAAACTTATGCTGCTCGTTGGGGATGGCCGCCAACCCATCCGAAAAATCGGTGGCAAACACAAAGCTTGGCTCGATGACGATTTGGCCCTGCGGGTTGATGTAGCCCCACTTCTCCCCCACGTTGATGGTCGCCAAACCTTCCTTAAAAGCGTAAGCCTGCTGAAACTGCGGTTTAATCACAAACTGACCGGCCTTGTCAATGTAGCCGGTCAAGGTCGGTTCTGTTACCTTGCCCAGCCCCTCGTGTAGCGGGGTGGCCGAACCATACTTTGGTTCCACCACAAATTTGCCGCTCCGGTTGATGTAGCCGTAGCGAATACCTTCCGGCCCTTTTTTACCCACGGCCGCGACGCCCTGGGCAAAGCCGGAGGCATCATCAAACTGCGGTTTGATGACTGTTTGCCCCGCAGAGTCAACATACCCCCACTGATTGCCCACCATCACCGCCGCCAGCCCTTCGCTAAACTCCTGCGCCCCATCAAACTGCGGCTCAATCACCACTTCTCCCTGGGTATTGATGAAGCCCATTTTACCCTCAGCGTTGGTGATAGGGATCAAGATTTCATCCTCCGCTGCCCACGCCGGTCTCATGAAGGCCGGGGTTAAGGCAGCGACAACGACCAGCCAGGTCATCACTCCCAAAATTAGCTTTCTCATAAAATTACCCTCTTTCTGTTTTCTCGTGGCAAAACTCAGTTTGCCCACCAGTTAAAACGCCGAGATGTTGAAAATCTCGGCGTCTTTGCTCAACTCTTGAGATTATACTATAACGGGCGTGTTCTGGCTGGACAGGCGGCTGACAAAAAGCTAACGCTGCCGGCGACGGTTAAGCGTGGGCCGGGGCGATGTGTTCCGCAAAGTAGCGGCCCCAGTGGGGCTGCCGGCCATCCACATCGCTAAAGCCGTACTCCTGCGCCAGCCCCCACGAGCTAAATACCTGGCCTGACTTCTGCGCTACTGCCGGGTCGGCGGCCAGGGCAGCCACGGCCCGACCCACGTAAAAGGGCGTCTCTGAGGCGATAAAATGGGGGTCTTTTTTGGCGCCCTCCTGCCAGTTGGCTTCGGTCACGCCAAAATGTTCCAGCATCGCTTCGGAGCGCAGAAAGCCGGGCGTCAGGGCCAGCGCGGTGACGTGGTGAGGCCGCAGTTCCTGGGCCATGGCATAGGCCAGGCGGATAACCGAAGTTTTAGCCAGGTCATAAAAAAAATTACCCCGATAATCCAGAGTATCGCCATCGGTAATCTCGATAATCAGCCCTTGGCCCCGCTCAATCATCAGCGGCGCGGCATAACGGGCCGTGATAATGTGGCTGTGAACCGCTCGCTGCTGCATCAACAGCCCTTTCTCCACCGTGAGATCCCAAAACGGCCGGCCCCACTCGGTCAATTCATCGCCGCCCCACACATCGTTGACCAGCACATCGAGCCGCCCCTGCTCCGCCTTGACCCGCTCAAACAAGGCTTTGACCTGCGCTTCGCCGGTGTGGTCAACCTGCACCGGGATGCCCACCCCGCCATAGGCGTTGACCAGTTCCGCCGTCTCTTCGATGGTTTCGGGCCGCTGCGCCAGGCTAAACGGGCCGCCATTACCCGCCGGCCCCAGGCTCTTGCCCCGGCTGCTGCGCCCGGTACAGTACACCATCGCCCCGGCCTCACCCAGCATACAGGCAATCCCTCGGCCCGCCCCTCGCGTGGCCCCCGCCACCAGTGCAATTTTTCCTTTTAAGGGTTGCATTTTATCACTTTCCTTTCTGCATCGGTCTAAAAATTCTACACTGTAGATTTGTCTTATTATAATCTACGTTGTAGAATTTGTCAATGACACGTAAACTGGGCCGGCCCAAAAGCGGGCAAGAGCCGCTGACGCGGGAGCGAATTTTGGCGGCGGCGCTGCGGCTGGTGGACGAGCAGGGGGTAGAGGCGTTGAGCATGCGCCGCCTGGCCGCCGAACTGGCCGTAGACCCCATGGCCATCTATCACTACCTGCCCAACAAGCGGGCCATCCTGGCCGGCCTGATTGAGCTTGTTTTTGCCGGGTGGCCTGCCCCGCCGGCCGCCGGCCTCACTTGGCAGGAACAGGTGCGCGACTTTGCTCGCGCCTATCACCAGTTGACGCGCGCCCACCCCAGCCTGGTGTTGTACCTGGTCACCGAGGCCGAGTTTGGCGCTAAGGCGGCCCTGGCTGCCACCGAGTCGCTCTATGTGGCTCTGGCGGGGGCGGGCTTGTCGCCCCGCCTGATCATCCAGGCGGCTGACCTGATTGTGGATTATTTGAACGGTTTCGCGCTGGCCGAAAGTTCGGGCCGCTTTGGGCAGCCAGGCGAACGCCAAGAACTGCTCACCCAGCTCCATCACTCTCCCCCGGAGCAGTTCTCTACCCTGCGCCGGGTGTTAGCCTCTGTGCCGGAGGCTGACCTGGCCGCTAACTTTGAAGCCGGGCTTGACCTGATCCTGGCCGGTCTGGCTGCTGTTGCCGGGGAGTCTTCAGCCGTTTGACACACTGTGCGGTTTGGTTAAGATTGAGTCAATCAGGGGATTGGAGATTAGAGATTGGAGATTGAAGAATCTCCAATCTCCGCTACAAGCAAGCTTGTTGAACCTCGTAGCCTTATCGAAAGCAAACGCATGCCCTTCACCATCCGTGACCTGACAACTTATGCCGAGATGGTTTCGCTGCGCGGCGTGCAGCGGGAGATTTGGGGCCTGGTTGAGCCGGACATTGGGCTGTACCCGCCCCTGCTGGTTTCGGCGGCCAAAAATGGCGGCATGGTGCTGGGCGCGTTTGACAACGCCACCGGCCACATGGTCGGCTTTTTGTTTGGCTTTTTGGGCCGGGCGCCGGGCGGCCCGTTCAAGCTGTGCTCCCAAACCATGGGCGTGTTGAAGGAGTGGCGCAGCCAGGGCATCGCCGAGGCGCTTAAGCAGGAGCAGCGCCAGCGAGTCATCGCCCAGGGCTTGCCGCTCATCACCTGGACTTTTGACCCGCTGGAAGGCCCCAACGCTCACCTGAATTTGCGCAAGCTCCGCGCGGTCAGCCGCACCTATTGGCGCGATGTCTACGGCAGCGACTTTGGCGCGCTCAACGCCGGCCTGCCTACCGACCGGCTGGTGGTGGAGTGGTGGGTTCAGGGGGCGCGGGTGGCAAAAGAGCCGTTGCCCAACCCGACAGCGCCATCAATCTTCTTATTACCCGACATCTACCCCAACGTAGGGGCAGACCTTGCGTCTGCCCACGCAGGCGACCGCAAGGGGTCGCCCCTACACCTGCCCAACCCGGCTGGTCAATCAATCTTTGTAGTCGAGGGCATGGGCGTTGAACGAAGAGTTGC
>CAZDMM010000630.1:0-4829 GCA_964505845.1 uncultured Caldilineaceae bacterium | reverse complement strand
GGGTGAGGGATTTTCATCGTCGGTGGTGTGCCGCAGGCTCATGATGACTCCTATGTTGAGAAAGCGCCCGGCATCTTTTTTTGTCCTGCCCCGGGTATCGCTGGCCGTATATCCCGGCGATACCACAGCCAGGCCAGATTGTGCTTAAATGGGGTTAAACCAAAAATGGTCAGGATGAGCGATCATTGTACCGAAAATCCCGGCAAAAGGCAACAGTCTCCCGTAACGTCTCTCGTAACGTCAAAAAGACGGCCCGGTGTTAAGCTACGGCTATTAAAATTAAACTTTTAGGGGGAACTATGCTACAAATGCGCTCAAACTCTCCGGTACACCGGCTGGCTCTGGTCTGCCTGGCGGTCATATTCATCTTGGGTATTACCCCACCGCGCGTCCAGGCGCAAGAGCCACAAAACAATCATACCATTTTTCTGCCCCTCATCAGCAAGAGCAACGGCGGTACTACCCCTCCTCCGCCGCCGGTCCAGGGCGCCTTCTTTGTTGATACTCGCTTTAAAACCAGCAACGCCAGCATCCAGGTGGATGCCCAGGGCGGGATGCATCTGGCCTATTACTATTATGAGCCGATCAACAACAACGCGCCGACTTCCGGGGTCTATCTTTATTGCCCCAGCCAGTGCCAGCAGCCAACCAACTGGAGCGGGGTGGGCCTGGGCGAGCAGGTCAATGAAATCCAGCTCCAGTTGACCCCGGCCGGGCAACCGCGCGTGCTCTTCCGCGCCCCCTCGCAGAGCCGGCCCAACGGCGCCGATTATTTCTACGCCGCGTGCGACCAAAACTGCACCGACCCGACCCGCTGGAGCGTGACGTATCTCACCTCAAATTCCGGCATAGGCGTCATTGACCTGTTGAAGGACGACTCTTTGCCCCAGCGCTACTTTGCCCTTGATCCGGCCGGCCGCCCTCGTTTTGTCTATAACGATGGGATCACGGGCCACCTGGGCGCCTTTTACGCCTTTTGCGATGAGCAGTGCACCGACTCGGCCAACTGGTTTGAAACCAAGATCAATAAAGACAACGGCAACCAGGGGCCTTTTCGAGATGAAAACTTTTATTACCCGGTCCTGGCCTTTACCCCGCAGGGGCAGCCGCGCATCGTGACCGATGGGGTTTCGATGCAGGATGAGTTCTTTCTGTATTACCTGGCCTGCGACGGCGGGTGTGAGGATGGGGCCAATTGGGCCAGCCTTCCCCTGGCTGATCGCGGCAATGGGGCGAATATGTCCTATGATATTGCGCTTGACCAGGCCGGCCGGCCGCGCATCGCCTTTTATCAGGAGGCTTTGGCCGGGGGACAGGGCGAGCGGCTCTACTACATCTGGTGCAACGGCGGCTGTTTGGATGGGAATAACTGGCAGGGTAATGACCTGGGCCTGACCCAAAAAGATGGGCGGGGGCCGGACCTGGCCCTGGACACGGCCGGACGTCCCCGGCTGGCTTATGCCCTGTACCATGCCGGCGGGTTGGGCTATAGCTGGTGCAACGCCAACTGTGAAGCGCCCGGCGCAGCCTGGCAGCATCGAGTGGTCGAATCAAGAGCCAATCTGATGGCGGCCTGGACTATACCTTACCCACCCCACTGCAATGAGGGCCTTTGGGATGGGTTAACGCCCAGCCTGGCTCTGGATGGCGGCGGCCAGCCCCGCATTGCCTACGATACCACCTATTATGCCCGCTGTATCTATGTCCCGGAAACCGGGGAGTGGAAACCCTGGCACGAGATTCACCTGGTCTGGCGGGCGGTGCGGGTTAACTTTTTCCCGCAGCCGTAGAACCGCCAGGGGTGTTGAATGACCAGATTCGACGCCTGAATGGGTGCGTCCCAAATTTATGGTAACGTAGGACAAGTTGGCAACTTGTCCCCATACCGCAAGGGCGCTTTGCGCGCCTTTGGCGTCCTATGGACAGAACCGCCTAAAATTTGGGACACACCCGCCTGAATGGGCAGGTTGGAAGATTGGAGAATTGGAGGTATAATGGCGTTTCATTCTCCAGGAGGTATCTATGAAACTTGTCACCTTAAAAGATGGACGCCTGGGCCGGGTAGTTGATGAGGCCATTATACCTTTTGAATTTCCGGGCGGAATGCTGGGCTTAATTCAAGCCGGGCCGCAGGGATTGGCCCAGGCCCAGGCAGCCGTGGGCCAACCCCTCAACTTTTCCACCGACCTGGTCTCCATGCCGCTCCATAACCCCTCCAAAATCATGGCCATCGGCAAAAATTACGCCGACCATGCCAAAGAAACCAAGAGCGCCATCCCGGAGCGGCCCATCGTCTTTACCAAGTTTACCACCACCCTGGTTGGGCCGGGGGATGAGGTAAGCTGGGATCCAGCCCTGACCGCTAAAGTAGATTTTGAGGCCGAGCTGGCCGTGGTCATCGGCCAAACTGCCCGGCGAGTGAGTCAGGCTGAGGCGCTGAATTACGTTTTTGGCTATACTTGCGCCAATGATGTGACGGCGCGGGATTTGCAAAAAGGGGATGGGCAGTGGGTGCGAGGCAAATCTTTGGATACCTTTGGCCCGCTGGGGCCGTGGCTTGTTACCGCTGCTGAAGCGCCCAACCCGCAAAATTTGGCGATTCGCTGCCGGGTGAATGGTCAAACCATGCAAGACAGCCATACCAGTAAAATGATTTTCAGCGTGGCTTATCTCATCTCGTTTTTATCGCAAGCTTTTACCCTGCTGCCGGGCGATATTATCTTGACCGGCACACCCGACGGGGTGGGTGCGTATCGAGAGCCGCCCGTTTTTCTGAAAAATGGGGATGAGATGGTGGTAGAAATTGAGGGGATAGGCCGGCTGGTCAACCGCTGCCGGGTGGTAGAGCAGGGTTAAAGCCATGCTGCTCTAACCATTCCCAATCCGGCCCCGGCCAACCCACCTGGCTAAAATCTACCCGGCCTTGTTTATCAAAACGGACGCCCTCCGCCTCTAGCCACTGGCGCTGCTCGGCGCTGCCGTTGCCACCGATGCGGGCGCTGACCTTGCCCTGGCTGTTGATGACCCGCTGCCAGGGCACATCGGTGTTGTAAAGAAGCGCCGCCATAGCATAGCCCACCATGCGGGCGGTGCAATTCCCCACCATACCGGCAATTTGGCCGTAGGTTGCCACCTTACCCGGCGGAATCTGCCGCACCAAGGCATAAATACGCTCATATACCGGCGCATGCTTCAAATTTTCCTCAGTGGTTGGATCGCTCACTTTGGCTCAGCCATCATCTCATCCACCGGCAAAATTTTAAAGCTCTTGTACATGGGGTTGAACCAATTCAAGGCAATCTGGTTCAACTCGGCCGAGGACGAGAAAACAACCTGATATATCTTGCCTTGACTCGCGGCGGTGATGATAGAGCCGGCCATGGCTTTGCCGTCGGTGGTGGTGTAGAGAAAATCTATGGTAGCGCCATCGCTAATCTGGTCAAGTGGAAATTTTTCCGGGGGGCGAGACTGCACCCCTTTGTAATCCTTTTTAAGCGTTTCCAGGTACTGCCCGGCCGCTTTTTGGGCGGCTTCCGCGCCCTCTTCCGAACCTGACCAGTTGGATACTTTGGCTTCAAAGAGCATATCGGTTTGGGGCATCATCACTGCAACCGAGTTTTCGTCCTGGTGGACAATTTGCCAATTGCTGGGGTAATAAAAGCCAAAGGCGTTAGTGGTAGGGCCAATCAAAAGCCACTGGGGCGGCTCTGCGGTGGGGGTGGTAGCCGCCGCAGGTTTAGCGTCAAGCACCGCCAGCGACTCGGCCAGGCGATGAAACTGCTCTTGCGAGCTTTGCCACTGCGCTTTGCTGGTACTGGTATAAACGACAAAGACAAAGGTTTCTTTTTGTAAAACCCGTACCTCGCTGATAGCCTGGCCCAATTTGGGGTCAATGGAGGCAAATTGAGCGGCTACCAGGTTGTCGGCCAACTTCTCCTGGCTTAAGAGAGAGAATTGAGCCTCTTTTTGGGCCAGATTTTTAGCCACAAAGGTGGCCAGGTACTGCTGAAGCTGCTCCTGGCTGTACTTTTCCCCCACCTCGGCAAAAAAGACGCCGTAACCGGCCTGGTCGCCGGGATCAAGAAAAATCACCCCATCGGGGCGCTCCACGTAGCTCCAGTTAGCCGGATAGTTGATGCTGAACCTTTTCGCGGGGTGGGTATAGCTGGTCAGTTTGACCTGGTTGGAGATAACCGGGGTGGGTGTACCGGGTAAAGGAGCAACCGCCGGGGCCGTGGGCGGATCCGGGCGAATCGGGGCAAAATCGGGTTGGTTAGCCGAGCGAGTATTGTAACAGCCCGTTACAGCCAGGATAAAAATCAACAGAAAACAGCTTAAAAAGAATTTTGGCCCGCCCAAGGCTTATTCCGGATTCAAAACAAAACGATAGCCCAGGCCGCGAATGGTGATCAAGCGCACCGGCCGGCTGGGGTTTTCTTCAATCTTTTCACGGATCCAACGGATATGCACATCCAGGGTGCGAGTATCGCCCAGGTAATTGGTTTCCCAAACCTCTTGCATAATAGTTTTGCGGCTGAGAATCTGATCGTGATGGCTGACCAGCAAACGCAGCAGCTTAAACTCTTTAGGGGTCAGGCTGTACACCTGGGCGTTACGCAGCACTTGCGCCAGAAAAGTATCAATCACCAGGCCGGGTAAACGAATAAAACGATCTTTTTGCATAGAGGTAGCTTTTTTAACACTCTGGGTAAGCTGCTGCGGTTTATCGGGCGCAACCACAATGGCATCCAGGTTGATTTGATTTGCAGGGTTCTTGTCGCCAATTACTACACAGGGTATCTTGAGATTGGTTTGCTCAATGGCCGCTT
>CAZDMM010000629.1:0-4839 GCA_964505845.1 uncultured Caldilineaceae bacterium | reverse complement strand
ACATTGCCTGAAACGGTTCAGTGTTGAGCGCAAAATAGGCCCAGATATTGGCGTCTACAAAGATAGTTTGCTGAGAGGGAAAATCAGTCAGACGGTTCATCATCACCCATTAGCTGAAATTCGTAAGCGGCAGTTAACTCAGCCACGCTTAACGGAGATTGCACCAAGCCTCGATAGCGGGCGGTCAGGCTATCGGGGGGAATATTGGCTGGGCTAGGTGTAGATTTAACCGGTTGAGACGGCTCCAAACTCTTACGCTGAGGCCGGGTGGCAGTTAATTCAGGGGTCAGGCTTTTGAGAATATCCTGGATGAGCAAGATTCGTTCAGCCGGGGGCCAGTTGTGAACTGTTTTGAGAATTGTTTCATAATTTACTATTTCCATAAGTAATCTCCACGTTTGATTATACCATAATCTCACCGAGGAAAGAAGCGCAAATGACTCCCAACCGCTTCTTCTCCGGCAACCCGGTCGAACCGCCCAACTTCTTCAATCGCAAGCAGCCTCTGCGCCGAGTGGTGGGGCGGCTGTTGAGCGGCGGCCAATCCACCGCCGTTATCGGCGAGCCGCGTTTGGGTAGAACCTCTCTGTTGAAATACCTGGCGGCGCGGGAAACGCGGGCCGAACTCTACGGCGAGCAGGCCGAGCGGCTGCTCATCGCCTTTCTAGACACCCATACCTTCAGCGGGCAATTCACCGCCGCCCAATTTTGGGAACAAATCTTCAAAGATGTTGACTTTGAGGCTGTTATCTACAACAGCCCCAATCCCTTGCTCGGCCAACGCTTTCAGCTTTGTCGAGAGAATCAATTCGGCCCCTTCACCCTGGAAGCCCTGTTCCGGGTCTTAAAAATCCAGAGCTGGCGGCTGGTGCTGCTGCTGGATGAGTTCGATGCCTTGCTGCACCATCCCATCCTCAACTGTGCCGAATTTTTTGGCGGGCTGCGCTCCCTCTCCTCCCGCAGCGAGGGGGCGCTGGCTTTGGTCATCGGTAGCCGTTTGCCGCTGGCCCAACTCAACGCCCGCACCCAGGCCTTCAACCCCACCGGCTCGCCCTATTTCAACATCTTTAGTGAAATCACCCTGGGGCCTTTCCCGGAAAAAGATGTCCACGAGCTGCTCAATCGGGCCGGAGATAGTTTTACTGTGTGGGACAAACGAGCCATTCGCGCCCTGGCCGGAGGACACCCTTTTTTGCTGCAAACCGCGGCCTCTACGATGTGGGAACTCCACGAGGAGGGCGTCACCGGGATGGCGGATCGCCGCCGGGCTGTGGCTACAAGGATTTATAAGGAAAATCGCTGGTTGTTCGAGGATACCTGGCGTTTTTGGACGCCGCCGGTGCGTAAGGCCATGACCACGATCGCTCTGGCCCACACGAGTCAGTTGCTGCCCCAACGCGAATTTCTGACCACTGCCTTCATCGCCGGACTGCGGGATTTTGGCTCGGAGCTGGCGGATTTGGAAACGCAAGGCTTCATCAGCCAGGATGAGCGCGTGCCGGGCGGCTGGCGCATCGGGCCGCAGGCCATGCTGTGGTGGCTGGCGGATGAGTTGGTCCAGGCCGTCCGGCCCGATGTTCCCTTTGAAGAGTGGCTGCGAGCGCAGGAGTTGGAGCATCTGCTCACCCACAAAGAACGGGAAGGGTTAAAGCGGGCAGCGCAAGGCGCCGTACAGGCTCTCGGCCAAGGGGCGATGACGCTGGTGGAGGCGTTTGCCAAGAGTCTGGGTGAAGGATCGTAGGGCAAGAGGACAGGTTGGCGATTTTTACAACCTACTTTTCCCTTCCAATCCCGTGTGCCGGCTTATTTCCAAATCCCCCTCTCCACCGCCTGCAAAAACAACTCGGCCAGGGCTGCCGGGCGATGGACGTGAATATCGTGGTCGGTGGCGGGGAACCAGTGGACTTCGGCGCGGGGCAGGCCGGCCTGGGCAGCGGCCACCTGCTGCCGTTTGACTTCCAACCAGGGGCCGCCGCTTTCGGCCGGGCAAATGAGCACGGGCAGAGTTACCTGCGGGTAAAGTTCACGCGGCCGCTGCTCCCACAAGGCCCGCAAAATCAGCATGTGGTATGATACATCTAGCCAGCGCCGCACTGTGTCGTCGGGTAGCGTCTCAAAATTGCCCAGGCTGGCTTCAATACCCTCGTCGCTCCAATCCGGATGGGCGGCCCGCAGCCGCTCTTTGAGCATGGCCCGAGGCGCGCCGTTCAGGTCAGGCGGCCTCAGGTCGGTTGAAATCGTCTCCCAGGTTGAATTGGGCCTGGCCCGATGGTCAATAAAACCACCGTCCACAAACCCCAGCCCGCGGGCCAGGTGCGGATAGCGCACCCCAAATTCCAGCACCACATTGCCGCCCCACGACTGGCCCACCACAATCGGTTGTTCCAGTTGCAGCGCCGGGATGAGCCGGGCCAAATCGCCGGTAACGGTGGCAAAGTCATAACCGCCGGTGGGCTTGTCGCTCAAGCCGTGGCCACGCTGATCCACCGCCGCCACGCGATGGCCGGCCGCCGCCAGGTGATTGGCTACAGCCTCCCAGGTGCGACAGTTGCTGGAGAGTCCGTGCAGCAGCACAAAGGGTGTCTTGTCGCCCGGCCACTCCCGCAGGTGCAGCCGCAGGCCGATATCAACATATGTATCTTGAACGGTCACTTTGTTTCCCCCCTACCACAAAGGCGCACAGCTTTTATTAAATTTCTCGGCGTTATCTGTCCCCAGGACACCCGGAAGGGACGTGTCTCAGCGGTGAAATTCTGTGTAACTATTTGCCGTTGCCATTTGGCTTGAGCCGGTACAGCAGCTCCCCGGCTTTGGGCACTAACAAAATCCCCTCGGCCTCGCGGCCGCGCCACTCCTCCAGATTAACCTGCTCCGGGTTGAGATACCCCAAATTGACCCGGCGGCAGCGTTCCTCCGGGATGCGGGTGGCCAGGGTGACGTTGATACGGGGCGACTCTACCTGGGTGGCGGCGTCGTACTCGCCGATGCCCCGCAGGTGAGTGCTGTGGGCCAGCACCCCGCCGGGATAATGCTTGAATTTGTCCCACTGCTTGAGGAAGTAGTCGCGCACGTGGTAGCCCACCTCATCCAGCAGCTTGCCGTGGGTATAGCTGATTTCGTCAATGTGCGGGGCGTAGATGACCACTTCACCCCCGGCGGCGATGGCCGGCTCCATCTTGTACATGCCCTTGGCCGCCGTCCAGATGTCGTCATACATCCTGGGCATCACCGAGAGGACGCGCTGGTAGGGCCGGTCAATCCAGGTAACGTGCAGCCTGGCCGACAGATCGGCGGCGGCCTCATAGGCTTCTTCCGGCGCGCCGATATACAACCCGGCCAAATCCTCACCTTTGACCACCATGCTAAAGCACAATTTGGGTTTGTCAATAAACGAAGCCGCTCTATCAATGACGCGCCGCACCGGGGTGTGCCTGGTTCCAATCACCTCATAGCTGGTGATGACCGCGCCTAGCCAGTGAGAGAAGTTGATCACTTCCGGCCCGCCGATGCCGGGGAAAAAATATTTATTGCCGCCGGAAAAGCCGACCACCTCATGCGGAAAGGTAGGGCCGCAGATGATGAGCTGGTCGTAATCAAAGACCATTTTGTTGAGGCGTACATCCACCGCCTGGCGCATCAGGCCGCCGGTGATTTCTTCAATCTCCGCCGGGGTGATTTGCCCCAGGGTGATAAAGGTTTCCGGTCTATCCCAGCGATGGTTGAAAATATTGACTTTGGCATACTTTTCGGCCCGCTCCTGGGGCGTCACACCGACCAGCCGGTTAAGCCCCTCCTCACTCAGGGCCTGGTGTGTGCCCAACGCCACCAGATAATCCAGCGCCGCCACCGAATCGCCCAGATATTCATAGAAAAGCCGGAACATCAAGGGAATTGGCGCGGTGCGGGTACTGTCGGGGATGATGATGAGGACCCGCTTACCGCTGAGGTTGACCCCCGCCAGCGCCGCCGACGTTAAATCTCGCACTTCCGACTCCGACAGGAGTCTATCCTCAAAACCTGTGCCAATGACCATTTTTACCTCCTTAAATACCCCCACCCCTCCCCCGCAGCAGCGCGCAAGCGGGGGCCAGGGGAGGGGGAGCGTTGAACGTTTTAACGCAAATTAATTACACCCCACTAAAAGCCGAAAAGCCGCCGTCAATCGGGATGACCACCCCGGTGACAAAGGCCGAAGCCGGCGACAGCAGCCATAACACCGCCCCTAGCAAATCTTCTGGCGCCCCAAAACGCCCCATCGGGGTATGGCTGATGATGCTGTGGCCGCGGGCGGTGAGCTGGCCGGTGTCTTTATCGGTCAGCAAAAAGCGGTTCTGCTCGGTCAAAAAGAAGCCGGGCGCAATGGCATTCACCCGAATCTTGGGCGAATATTCCTGGGCCATGTAAACGGCCAGCCATTGGGTAAAGTTGCTCACCGCCGCCTTGGCCGCCGAATAAGCCGGGATACGGGTCAGCGGGCGGAAGGCGTTCATCGAGGAGATGTTCAGGATGACGCCTTCGCCCTGGTCTACCATATATTTGCCAAAAACCTGGCTGGGCAGAATGGTGCCCAACAAATTCAGATCCATCACAAAGCGCAAAGCATCTTCGGGCAAGTCGAAGAAGGTTTGGTTAGGATTGGTGCTGGCGCGAGGATTGTTGCCGCCGGCCCCGTTGATGAGCATGTCAATCCGGCCAAATTCTTTGATGACCTGCTCCGCCGTTTGCTGCAGCACCGCTCGGTCAAGCACATCGCCATAAACAATGATAGCCCGGCCCCCGGCCGGCTCAAAACGGTGGAGCAGGCGTTGAGCCATCTCCGGGCTGCGGTCTACCAGGGCC